>JACMJD010000448.1 GCA_014380825.1 Phycisphaerae bacterium
CACCGAAGCTGGCCTTTCTCCATGTCCGCGTAACTCACCTGGCCGTAAATCAAGATCTGCTTGAGCGCGGTCAAATACGCAAACGCCTCCTCGGGCGTTTCGATCTCCGGCTCCGAAACAATCTCCATCAACGGGGTTCCGGCGCGGTTGAAATCAATTCCCGTGCTTGATTCGAAGTGGAAGCTCTTCGCCACGTCTTCCTCGAGATGAATCCGGGTGAGATGCACGCTTTTCTCCGAATTCGCGACGCTCTTTTGCACGTCTTTCGGAAACGCGGATAAATGCAGCGGCACCGCCCCGCCCAGGCAGATCGGCAGGTCATACTGCGAGATCTGGTAGTTCTTCGGCATGTCGGGATAGAAGTAGTTTTTCCGATCGAATTTGCACACGGGCGCGATGTCGCATCCCAGCATCAGACCCGCCAGCGCAGTCAACCGCAGCGCCTCTTCGTTCATCGCAGGCAGCGCGCCGGGCATCCCGAGGCACACGGGACAAGTGTGCGTATTTGGCTCCGCGCCATACTCCACCGCGCACCCGCAGAACATCTTGCTGCGCGTCCTGAGCTGAACGTGGACTTCCAGTCCGATGGTCGTGAGAAAGTTCATATTGCCGATTGGCGATTGCCGAATGCCGATTTGTTGCGCCCTGCCGAGATTCGAGACGCAGCCATGATTGCGACCAGTTCATTTGCCTCGTTCAGCAAGGGCTGGACGCGAGTTGGAGTGAGTAGTTTGGATTCAATGATCAGCTCCAGCCAAAAAGCGCTCTCGTCGGCTTCCTCTTCCACAATGCCGATCTTTGCAATGAACTCGGCGCGAGAACGGGCGCGGCAGGTCGCACGATAGTTTGCCCCCACGGCAGTGCCTGAACGGACCAACTGGTTCGCGACCGCTTTTGCTTCGATCGATTTCGGCAGTACGCTGATCATTTTCATCACGCGCATGGCGAAGCTTTTCGTCCTCGCTTTCAATTCGTCCTGGCGCACGCCCGAATTCTTAATCGGCAATCGGCAATCGGCAATCGGCAATCAGTTTCTTAGCGCGTAATCGAGCGCCTTCTGCAACTCGAACCGGCGCACCAACCGATGAAGCTCCGGATCGTTCGCCGCCTGCACGATTTGCTCGTTGCGCAGCAGCGCCAGATAGTTGCGATCTTCGATCTCGCGGGTCACGGTTGGATCGCGCTGGAGCGCCTGAATCCTCGGATGCTCCGCCAGTTCCTGAGCACCGGGATAATGCAGGAATCGATTCACACTTTCCGGATTCGAAACGGTGAGACTGATCTTGTGCAGCAGACCGTAAAAGTCTGCCGGAATCGGATCTACCTGATTCATCATCTCTCCAGTCCTGCCCTGTTCGAGAGAGTGTTTCATTCCGGCCAGTCTCTGCACCACTTTGCCGGGTTGGTGCATCAGCGCATCGGCGCGAGCCACGCGAACTTCGGACTCGGCCACCGTTCCGAGCACGCGAATGCCCAGCACCATCAGCCACACCGTGAACAATCCAAAAAGCAGGCCAATCGCCGCGCCAGTCGCGCCATATCCCATCCGGACCAAGCCAAGGCTCTGTTGCGAGGTTTTCTTAAAAAGAAGCGCACCCAATCCGCTAATGGCTCCAAAGATAATCAGCCCTAGAACCGCGCCAGAAACTACAGCCAGCAGCATGTCAGGATAGCCCAGCGGACGCAGGACCGGCAGCACGAGCCGGCCGCCGAAGATCGCCACCGCGTAAGCGGCGATCAACGCCAGCAAATTTACCAACTGCCGCGCCAATCCCAGCCGCCATCCGCGCCACGTCTGCCACACCATCAAAAGAAGGGCTGAAACTAAGAGAATGAGCGGGTTTGCATCCATGCTGGCGAGCGTTGCCCGTCATCTTCCCATAGCACTACCTGCGCCGCAATTGAGATTCGACTCGATGCTCGGGTAGCTCAAAACACGAACGTCGAACCAGCTTTCGCCAGTTCGACATTCTCCAATTAGTAATTTGGCGGCTTTAGCCCACCGCCGGCTCGAATGAAGGCTCGATTTCCGGCGCGGGGATGACTTCGCCCAATTGAATAACGTTGATGTTCCGATGGGTGCTGAAACCGGTGCCCGCCGGAATCAAGTGGCCCATGATCACGTTTTCCTTGAATCCGCGCAAATGATCCACCTTACCGAGGGTGGCTGCTTCCGTCAGCACACGAGTCGTATCCTGGAACGACGCCGCGGAGATGAATGAATCGGTCTCCAGTGAGGCCTTGGTAATTCCCAGGAGAACCGGCACCGCCTCTGCAGGCTTGCCGCCCTTTTCGACGACCTTCTGGTTCTCGGATTCGAACTCAAGCTTCTCGATCTGATCACCCCATAGCAACGAAGTGTCACCTGGGTCGGTGATCTTCACCTTCCGCAACATCTGGCGCACGATGATTTCGATGTGCTTGTCGTTAATTTCAACGCCTTGGAGTCGATAGACTTCCTGCACTTCGTTCACCATGTGCTCCTGCAATTCCTGAGGCCCGCAGACATCGAGAATTTCGTGCGGCACCACAGGTCCTTCAGTGAGCTGCGAACCCTTCTTAATCAGATCGCCCTTAAAGACGATGATGTGCTTGTTCAGCGGAACGAGATGTTCCTCCTCGGCTCCGGTTTGCGGATCCTTCAAGATCACGCGGCGCTTGCCTCGCACGGTGCCGCCAATCTCCACGACACCATCGATCTTCGCGATTTCCGCTGCGTCTTTCGGACGGCGCGCCTCAAACAACTCGGCCACACGCGGCAGACCACCGGTGATGTCCTTCGTCTTGGCAATCTTACGCGGAGTTTTCGCCAGCAGCGCCCCGGCGGCAATCTTCTTGCCCTCCGCGACGCTTACGTGCGCACCAGCGGGAATCGAATAACTCGCCAGCACCTCTTTGTGATCATCCACAATGACGATCTGCGGATGCAGGTCCTCTTTGTGCTCGATCACGACGGTTCCCATGACGCCGGTGGCTTCATCCACCTCACGCTTTACAGTCACACCGCTAATCATGTCGCGGAACTCAATCTTACCGGCCTTCTCCGTGAGAATCGGCACGTTGTAAGGATCCCACTCCACGAAGGCAGTTCCCTTCTTAACCCGACCGCCATCCTCAATCGAAATCACAGATCCGATCACGATGTTATAGCGTTCGAGCTCGCGGCCTTCCTTGTTATGCAAGCTGACTGAGCCGTTCTTGTTTAAAACGATCCATTTGCCATCAAGAGCCTGCACTGTGCGCAGGTCATTGAAGCGAAGATCGCCGTCGTTCTTGGCTTTGACGATCGGCTGCTTGAATGTGCCCGAAGCCACGCCGCCGATGTGGAAGGTGCGCATGGTAAGCTGCGTGCCGGGCTCGCCGATGGATTGCGCGGCAATGATGCCGACCGCTTCGCCGAGTTTCACCATCAGACCAGTCGCGAGGTTGCGTCCGTAGCATTTGGCACAAACGCCGCGCTTCGATTCGCAAGTGAGCACCGAGCGGATCTTGAGCTGCTCGACGCCGACCTTTTCGATGGCCTGCGCGGTGAGCTCTTCGATGAGCTGATCTTTCTTCACGATCGCCTTGCCGGTGACGGGATCTTTTACCGTCTCGCAAGTCACGCGGCCGTTGATTCGCGTCACGAGATCGACCACCTCTTCGTCACCCTCATAGATCGGTTTGACGATGATGCCATTGACCGTGCCGCAGTCAGGTTCGTTGATGATCACGTCCTGCGAGGCATCGACGAGTTTGCGAGTGAGATAGCCGGAGTCGGCCGTCTTGAGCGCGGTGTCGGCGAGGCCTTTGCGCGCGCCGTGCGTGGAGATGAAGTATTCGAGCACGGTCAGCCCCTCGCGGAAGTTTGAGGTGATCGGGCGCTCAATGATCTCGCCGCTGGGCTTGGCCATCAGACCACGCATGCCGGCGAGCTGCTTGACCTGCTGGCGGTTGCCGCGGGCCCCGGAATCGACCATGAGGAAGACCGGATTCAATTCCTTTCGGCCCTCGTTGTGTTCGAGAGTGCGGAACATGACGTTGGAGATCTCCTCCCCGGCGTGGGTCCAGATGTCGATGATCTTATTGTAACGCTCGCCGTCGGTGATGATGCCGGAGCGATACTGCTTGTCCACAACCGCGATTTGTTTGTGAGCGCTGTCGAGTTCGAGCTGCTTTTCTTTCGGAATAATCATGTCAACGATCCCGATAGACACGCCCGCCTTGGTCGCCCAGGTAAAGCCCAGCTCCTTCAGCCGGTCGAGCATCTCGACCGTCGCGGCATGACCCGCCACTTGGTAAGTGCGGAAGATGATGTCTGAGAGCTGCTTTTTACCGCAGGCTTTGTTGCAAAAACCGACTCCTGCCGGCCAGATCTGATTAAAGATCACGCGGCCAGCCGTCGTCTCAATGACTTTTGCCGTCGGGTCGCCGAAGACGGTTTTAATGCCGAAGTCCGGGTTCTTAAAACGAATCCGATCATGCGCACGCACCGAGTTCTCGCTCATCGCGAACTCGACCTCGGTCGCCTCGGCGAACAGCGGAATCCGATCCGGTTCCTTGCTGCCGGCGAGTTTGCGCGGGGCCTGGCTGAGGTAGTAGCAGCCGAGCACGATGTCTTGCGAAGGGG
>JACMJD010000449.1 GCA_014380825.1 Phycisphaerae bacterium
AACTGCGACTGCCAAACATGAAACGCGAACCATTTTCCCTCCAAGGAAAGGAGATCTCTCCAAAACGTGACCTGATTTCACGTGCGACTTGAACCCTTACCGCTGTCCATACGTTAGTGTTTCATGGGCCCACTGCAAGAAAATTATTGCAAAAATCAATTAGGTAAATCGTTTACCTGACGGAGATTGGCTCGCCCAACTCACCGAAACTTTTGCGGTGGAGGTAAGACGATCCGGCAAATCGCGGGCTTTGGGATTCCCCGCCTATCTGGCGTCGTATTTTGCGATGCCTTTGCGGATTGTGACGCGATAAGTTCGCTCGCCGGCGGTGATTTCGTAGTCGCCGAAGTGACCAGTAAATTCGATCGTGTTATGGGGCGAAACGGCGAGTTTGACGTTGGTCGTCCAGTCTTTCATCAGCCGTTCGTACAACCGCCCCGCCGGCGTGAGCGTCCAATCCTTGTTCGCCAGCACCGCCAAGTCCGGTGTGTTGCCGGCCCAGAAACCCCAGACTAGGAAGCTGCGCATCTGTGCATTGCCATACACAAGTCGCAGCAACTCGTAATAAACCTTGGCCGCCTGTTGAGGCGTGGCGTCGGGGTTGATCTGGAATTCGGTTAGCGACATGGGCAGGCCGAGCACCGAAAGATTCTGTAGCGCCGCAAAGATGCGCGCGGCGCTGTACTGGCATTTCTCCTGCGCCTCCGGCCGGAAGTCGACGTTGTACTGCACGCCGATCCCCGTCACCGGCGCATCGGCCGCAAGCAACTCTTCCAAGTGTGCGCGATACCAGTTCGCGTACGGATCGAACGGTTCATCTTTGAACGGGAACGGCCGCGACCATTGAAGGATGTTGAACTCGTTCGTCATCAACAGCGGCGGTGGATTCGCGCCGGAGTCCTTCACCGCTTGCTGAACTTCTTTGAAGATGTCGGCCAAGCCCGCGATGCCGAATACTTTGTAGTAGCCGGATTCATGCAGGCTCTCGTTGTGTACGTCGAGCTCGACATAATTCGTCGCCCGATCACGCACGTAATACTTGATTCGATTGCTGATGGCCGAGCGAAGTTTCTGCTTCGCGTTGGTGTCGCCTTTCTCGGCCGCGCGAAGCAGCGCGATCACCCAATCCGGTTGCTGCGGATGATCCCAGATCATCGTGTGCATTCGACCGCGAAGGTTGTGCTTCTTCGCGAACGCCATGATCGCATCGGCGTAGTCCATCGACACCTGCCCCGGCGACGGCTCGTGAAACACCCATTTGCCCGCATTGGACGGCACAAGCATGTTGAAGTGCTCGAGCACGAACTTCTGAAACTTCGCCGCATCCGAATCGGCCGGCGGGTTGTCGATCAGATATTTGTTCTCCGTGCCCGGCGCGTTGGTGCCGAAGTTGAATGCATTCCGCACGAGCTTGGCGCGCACCGCGGTGCCCGGCGCGACATCCGACAATCGCACGACAACACCCGACGTCCGATAGTTTTTTATGTATGTCTCCGACGCCGCCAAAGCGTTGGCATCGCTGTGTTCGTTCAGCACGTCCGCACCCGACACCGCCAAGTCGCGCACGCTAAAGGTTTGATCGGGATTGCTACTGTGGCTGACGAATTCGATTCGGACGAAATGCGTGCCCGCCGGCAATCTCAGCGTGGTTTGATAATCCGATTCTGCCGACTCGACGATGAACTGCGCATCCACGTCATTGACGACGATATTGGCACGCGCCTTCGACACCCCGGCGGCCGAGGCACGCATCGCAAGCACGACGTCGCCGGACGAATCAAGCTGGACAAACGTGCCGACGTAACCACTTTGCGACAGCGTCCAGCCATTCGCGGTTCGATCACCGCTGGATTTCAGAGCGAGATCTTCGCCGCGAATCGTTTCGGCGGATACGAGCGCGGCGAACCAAAGCGGAATCAGTAGGACTTTGCGGATCATTTCACCGCCAGCGTGTAATCGTTTTGACCCTTGGTCAGTTTGAGCGGCAGCAACTTGCCGTCGACCGTGATCTCGTATTCGCCGAAGTACCCGGTGAACTGGATGGTGCCATCGGGTGCGACGGTTAATTCTTCATCCGTCGTCCACTTGGCCATCTGATCTTTCCATGCTTGGTAGACTGGCGTGGGCTGCCAGTCTTTTTCGAAGAATGCAGCGCCGGTGGCCTGGTCCCAGAGCTCGGATTTCCAGAAACCCCAGAGGATGAAGCCGTCGCACTGCGGCGAGCCGAACACGAGCTGCAATGTCTCCTGCAACGCCTTCGGCGCCTTCGCGATGTTGCTCTTCGTCTGCACGCCAAATTCCGTCAGCGTGATCGGAACGCCGGCCACCGCGAGATTCTGCATCACGCCGAAGATTCGCGCCACGCTGTGCGGCTGTTTTTCGTCATCGCGCATCAGCGCGTAATACTGCACGCCGATGCCGTCGACTGGTCCGGCGGCTTTGCGGATCTGTTCGACGTATTCGCGATACCAGTTGGCGAACGGATCGCCCTTATTCTCGCTGAACGGGAACGCGTGCGAGTACTGAAAGATGTTGTATTCGTTGACAAAGAGTTTGGTCGTCGCGCCGGCGTCTTTGATCGCCTGCGCGCACTCCCGATGAATGTCGGCGATGCCTTCGGCGCCGAAGATGTCCCAGTATTTCGACTGGTGATACGGCTCGTTCAGCACATCCATCTCGACGTAACTGTTGGCACGATCGCGCACGTAATACTGAATTCGCTCGCCGATCTGTTTGCGCAGCTCCGTCTTCGCGTTCACGTCACCCGCGGCGGCTTTGTCCACCAGATCGGTGATGAACTGCGGCTGCTGCCCGGTGTTCCACAGCAGCGTGTGCATGCGCATCTTCAGCGAATTGTCTTTGGCGAACCTGCGCAGCGCGTCGATGTAATGCATCGTGACGACGTCGCGCTCTTTCTCGTTGTACGCCCATTTGCCCGCGTTACCGGGAACGATCGCATTGAACTCGCGCTTGATGACATCCTGATACTTGGCCGCATCGCTGTCGGCGGGCGGGTTGTCGATGAACAGCTCGTTTTTGTCGAACCCACCGACTGCTGTGCCGAAGACGAAATCGTGACGCTTGAGCTTCACGTGCACCTTCGCGCCGGGCGCCGCGCCGTCGAGCTTCACGTTCGCCGCGCCACGCCGGAAGTTGGCGATGTACGAATCCGCGGCAGCGAGCGCGTTGGCGTCGGTATGCTTGTTAACGATCGTCGCGCCGTTGATGTCGATCGAATCGATCGTCACCGGCGCGTTCGCGTTCGACTGCACGCGAACGAAATACGTCCCGGCCGGCAATGTAACGTTCGTCGCGTTTGTATCCGCGACGATGACGGCCAACTTCGCCTGCTGTGTTGCGGGCGCGTGGACGGCGATGCTGACGTCGCCGGCCTTGCCAACCCGGATGTACGTTCCAACGAAACCGTTTTGCGAAAGGGTCC
>JACMJD010000450.1 GCA_014380825.1 Phycisphaerae bacterium
GCTGTACCGCGACATCGCGCATCTGAACGGCCCGATCTCGCAACAGATCAACGCGCAACTGTTCCGCACCTTCGGCCCGCGCGTCAGCGTGCTGACGATCGCAAACCTGGTGCTGCTGGCGGGGCTGATCGCGATGATCTGGTGGCTCTGGCGACAGATCGCCGACCCAATCGCCGCCGCCGTCGCTTGCGTCGTGCTGCTGACGCTGTTCGCGCTCATGCCCGGCAGTCGCGGATTCAACTTCGCGCTCCCGTACGAACATGAAGCGACCCACGGCGTGATCGGCGCGTTCGTCGCGATCTGTCTCCTTGCAATGTATCTGACGACGCAGCGGGTGCGATGGTTGATCGTTGCGGGTTGCGCGTTGGGGTTCGTGTTCCTCACGAAGTTCGGCATCTTCATCAGCGTTCTGGTGCCGATCGTCGTCGGTGTGATCGCATCATTATACGCGACTCGCGCGACGCGACGGCGGACGAGCACGCATCTGGCGGCGCTGCTCGTGCCGATCTTCGCCGTCGCGCTGATCGCGTTCAGCTTTCTACTCAATGATCTCCCTGACCGAAGTGCATTGGCCGCGACGTTCGGATCGGCGCGGTGGATGGGTAACGCGCAGCTGCTGGCGATGCCCTGGTATCAGCGCTGGTTCGGCGTCATCTCGATCGCAAAGAGCCTGGACGAGATCCTGTTGTGCGCGCTTGCATACAACGTGCTGCTGGCGCCGGCGTTCGCCGCGGGAGTCCTGGCGCGCGGACGTGGCGAGTGGCGCACGGCGTCGCTGGTCATCGCGCCGCTGTTCGTGTTCGCGGTGCTGTTCACGCTCTACGATGCCATCAGTTGGCAATACGCGCTTCGCGGGTTGACGCTGGTGATCCTGGCGCTGGCGATTTCATACGGCGCGAGCATGGTGCGTCGTCGCCGTCGCGACATCGACCGGGTGCTGATCCTGCGACTCACGCTCGTCTGGTTCTCGCTGCTGCTGCTGGTCGGCCATCTCGGGCTGCGCGCGGTGACGGACGATTATGGCTTCGTCTTCGCGATGCCCGCTGCACTGGTAGCAGTGGCCACGGGCGTCTCGTGGATCCCGGCGATCGCGGAGCGCGGCGGTGGATTCGGCTGGGCGCCACGCGCGGCGATGCTCGCGGGACTGGCGATCCTCATCGCGGTTTACGCGCAGCGGGATAACCGCCAGCTCGCGCGACCGCGCACCACGATCGGCGAGGGAATCGATACGCTCACCGTCGATTCGCGCGGCAAGGCGTTCGTCGAAATGCTGGCCGAGCTCCGACAGCGTGCGCATCCGGGCGATACGCTGCTGGTTGCGCCCGAGGGCACGATGCTGAATTATCTGTCGAACCTCCCCAATCCCACGCCATACGTCGGTCTGATGCCGCCGGAGATGGTGATGTTTGGCGGCCAGTCGCCTGTGCTGGAATCGATCCGTCGTTCGCCGCCCACGTGGTTTGTGCTGACGACCGGCGAAGCTGAATCGTTCGGCTACAAGTCCTTCACGATCGATTACGGCCAGGAAATCTGGCGCTGGATCGAGCTGCGCTACACGCCCGTCGCGACCGCCGGCGACGCGAACTTCCGCATGGGCCTGTACCATCGCAACGCAAGCGGAGCGGGTGAATGATTCGCCCCGAGACCACAACGCGCGCGACGAGATGGACCGGCCCCGCGCTCATTGCGATCGCGTTCATCGCGATGCTGACCTGGACGTGGGGCGGTTGGCCCGATCCACTGGTCGACTTCGGCCGCGAGCTGTACGTGCCGTGGCAACTGTCGCAGGGCAAAGTGCTGTATCGCGACCTGGCGTACTTCAATGGCCCGCTCTCGCCATATTTCAATTCGATCCTGTTCCGCGTCCTTGGCGTCAGCCTGCGCACGCTCGTGCTGGCGAACATCGCGACCTGCATCGCGATGGTCGTGATGATCTGGAAGATATTCCGCCTCGCGGGCGATCGCGTTTCGGCAACGGTCGCGGCGCTGCTGTTCGTCACGCTGTTCATGACGACGCAATACGTCAGCATCGGGAATTACAACTGGATCACGCCGTATTCGCATGAGCTGACACATGGAATAGCACTGAGCTTTGCCGCGATTCTGTCGCTGATCGCGAATCTCAAGCAGCCTAGTCCTCTTCGCGTCGGCTTCGTTGGCTTGTTGCTTGGAATGGCTTTTCTAACGAAGCCCGAAGTATTCATCGCGATCGCGCCGCCGATCGTCATTGCGGTGATCATCACGAGGCAACGCGCTTCGCCGTCGATTGTGGCGGTCGGGATTGGCGCCCTGATTCCACCGATCATTTCGATCGCGTTACTGTCGTTGGCGATGCCGATCGATCAAGCGTTGCACGGGACGCTTGGCGGATGGAATTACGTTTTTGATCCGCGCATCACCAAACTGGATTTCTATCGCGCGAGCATGGGAACGGATAATGCGAGTGGAAATAGCATCCGATCGCTTGTGCAGTTGGCTGCGTATCTGGCCGCGCTCGGGCCCGCTGTGGTGATCGACTGGATCATCCTGAAGGAGCGGGCTTCGCGACGCGTGCGAATCATCGTTGCAGCCACATACGCGATCGCGCTGGCGATCGTGCTTTGGCGTTTCGATATCGGCTGGCACGATGTGTTTCGCGGGTTGCCGTTCCTGCTGGCGATCGCACCGTTCGCATTCATCGTCACGCGAAGGCACCGCAGGCCGCGGTCGGTCCTGCGATCGACTCTGATCGCGTTCGCGTTGCTGCTAACGATCAAGTTGATGCTTGCCGTTCGCATCTATCACTACGGTTTTGCGCTCGTGATGCCAGCGTTGTTGGTGAGCGCGGCGCTGCTGGTGAGTTGGATCCCGCTCCGTTTGAAGTTTCGCTCACTCGCGACAGTTCAACTTGCGATCGGCGCAGTGCTGGCTGTAACGGTGTTCAAGTATCTCCAGGCATATCACTTGGGATACTCCTTCAAGCCGGCGCTCGTCGCTCGAGGCAGCGCCGACGAATTTCGCGCCGATGCGATGGGCCAACTCGTGAACGAAGTCGTGGACGCGCTCAAGCCGCTGCCGGCCGACATGACGGTTGCCGTTGTTCCGCAAGGCGTGATGATCAATTACCTCACCGGCAAGGCGAACCCCACGCCGTTCTTCACGCTCATGCCGCCGGAGGTGCTGATGTTCGGCGATGACAAGATCGTCGCGGCGTATCGTACACATCCGCCGGATATCCTTGTGATCGTCGCGACGGATCTTGGCGAATACGGATTTCGCGCGATGGACGAATTCGCGCCGCAGACCACCGCGTGGTTTCGGGCGAACTATCAGCCGATGCGATCGATCAGTCCGCCCGGCCTTCCGCCGGTGACGATTCTGCGCCGCGCGACGCCGACGGCGTCTCCGCGCTGACCTCATGCGATATCGTCGATCCCGCCGGTGAGACACCCGGCGGCGGCGGCAGACGTTTGTCGTCGTTCAGAATCTCGGCCACGTATCCTTTGATGCGTTCGTCGTTCAACAACTGGCTCATCAACACGCGACGATAGCTGGCCGATCGGAGCTGCTCCTTGAGCGCATCGGTGCGTTCCGCTTTCAGCTTTTCGTTCTGCGAATACAGCGCCTCTTCGAGCGCTTCGTTCTCCAGCAGCAGGGCGTACATCGCGTCCGCGCGCTTCCCGCCGCTGTTGAACAGTCCGCCAAAGCCGGCGGCTTTCTTACGATATTCCTCGACGCGCACATCCAGCGTTTTCACCTTCTCAACCAGGTTCGCGTTCTCCTCGCGCAGCTTCGCCAGCTCCTGATCGTAAAGCTGCTTGAAGCCTTTCTGCGTGGTGAACAGCTCCTGCTCTTTTTCTCCGATGACCTTGGCGGCCGCGAGGTTGCCGACCCATCGGCCCAATCGATACGCGATCGACATGAGCGCAATGCCCGCCAGCACGTACAAGATCACGTCAAACGTGTGATTTCCAGTTGATGGCATGATGCGGATCTTAGCCGGTTGATGGCTTTAGCGTCTGCGCGCAGGACGAAAACGAAATGCGAAAAGGAACCTCCGATGAACACAGATCATGAAAAATGCCGCGGATCTGACTGATCTGGTTCATCCGTGTTCATCTGTGTTCATCTGTGTTCATCTGTGTTCATCTGTGGTTGAATCTCTTCAATTAGTCGTTCGGGAGATCACGAATGCTGAATCTCGATTTCACAAACCGTCACGTCGTCGTCACTGGCGGAACCGGCGCGCTGGGTGCGGCGGTGATTGACGTGCTGCTCGACGCCGGGGCGGTCATCCATATTCCGGCGCATCGCAAACCCAATGGCGCGGCGCGCGATCGCGTGCACATCGAATCGGGCATCGATCTCACCGATGAATCCGCCGTCAGCAAGTTTTATGCGTCGCTCCCATCGCTGTGGGCGTCGATCCATGTGGCGGGCGGATTTGTTGCGGGTGCGATCGGCGAGACGTCGCTTGCGACGTGGAAACAGATGCACGACACGAACAGCCTGACGTGCTTCCTGTGCTGCCGCGAAGCAATCAAGAAAATTCGCGGCAGCGGAACCAATGGCGGCCGGATCGTCAACGTCAGCGCGAAGCCAGCAATCACTCCAAGCGCCGGACTATCCGCTTACGCTGCAAGCAAGGCCGCGGTGGCGTCGCTTACGGTCAGCTTGTCCGAAGAACTGGCCGAGGAAAAAATCTGGGTCAACGCGGTTGTCCCATCGACCATGGACACGCCGATCAATCGCAAGGCCATGCCCAACGCCGATTTCGACAAGTGGGCAAAGTTGTCCGAAGTCGCCGCGACGATTGCGTTTCTCGCATCGCCGCAAAACCAGGTCACGCGCGGCGCGCTGGTTCCGGTTTATGGGCGGAGCTGATCGGATTTGGGGCAAACCACTTCGCGAAATCAATTCGCTGCGCTCGCTCGCGTTTGATTTGCTCCCAAGGAATGAGTTTCTCCGAGCCCTCGCGAATCGCGGCACGAATTCGGTTCGCTTCCGCGATATCTCCGGACGAAGACCTATCTGGGGCGATGGCGAGCGATTCCGCGCGTCGCTCACTTCACAAACTTCGCCTCCAGCGTGATCGGCACGGCGGAGAGCGCTTTGCTCACGGGGCAGCCGCCCTTGGCTTTTTCGGCGGTTGCTTGGAAGGTCGCCTCGTCGATTCCGGGGACCTGGCCTTCGGTGGTCAGGTGAATCTTGGTGATCGCGAAACCGGCGGTTTGCTTTTCGAACGAGACGTTGGCCCTGGTCGAGATTTTCGTCGGCGGGTGCCCGCCTTCGCTGAGCATGTGACTTAAAGCCATCGAATAACATCCCGCATGTGCGGCGGCGATCAGCTCTTCCGGATTCGTTCCGGGCGCGTTCTCGGCGCGGGCCTTCCACGTGTAGTCGGTGTCGATCACGCCACTCTGCGTCTTGAGGTGGCCGTTGCCCTGCATGAGCGATCCGTTCCAAACGGCATCCGCGGTTCTGACTGGCATGGTGAACTCCTGTTAATTCGACAATCCCAACTCAACAATCGAAGCGTGACGCGAATCGATGCGCGATAACTATAGCCCGTTCGCCGCGAAGCAAAACAAAAACCGAGGGCCGGCCAATTGCTTGGCTGGCCCTCGGTTATTTGACTTTCGTCGATTGACGATCAATTCGTCAAATTCCGAATCAGACTAAGCGCTGCGACGACGGCGAATCATGCCGGCGCCGACGAGTCCGATCAGACCCATCGCGGTCGGTTCGGGAACCGGCACGATGTTGAGCGTGTCGAATCCGATCAGGTTCGAGTTCGCGCCGTTGGCGCCGGCGTTATGCACGTAGTACCGGAACGCGACAAAGCCGTTCGCTGGCACGCTCGCGCCAGACAGGTTGATGGTTTGGGTCAGATACGTGTCTGGATAGTTCGCAGCGCCTGTGAGTTCGTTCGGATTGATGTCCAGGAGCAGCGTTGTGAAGCTACCGACGTCTTCCGGCAGCGTGCCGGTGGCGTTGGTGGTCGTCGAGAGGCGCACCTGCAGGCGATCCGGGAACGGATTGCCGGTGGCCGTACGCGTCTTGAAGGTAATCGTGTGGTCGCCGCCATTAAACGCCTGCACCGGTGTGATCATCCATTGGCTGATCGTCGCGCCCGTGGCGGCGGTGCTGGTGGTGTCGGTGAAGTTGGCGATGGCATACGAAGTGGCGGGGCCATCCGGGGCCGGGCCGTTTGCCGACACACCCTGACGCCAGAAGTTGGCTGACGCCAACGTGGATTGGTTGGAGAACCGCCAGCCGACGGCCGCCAAACCCGTCGTCGTGCCGTTGCCGACGACTGCAAAGCCTTCCGAGAGCGTCGCAGCACTCGTAGCCGTGGCTGACAAGCCAATGACCACGGCGGCAGCGATGCTCGCCCAGTTAGAAACGCGCATTTTCTATACCTCCGCTACCGCATGGGTAGCGATCAAGAGATGTGCACCACTCACACGAACGAATGTTCTGCGTGCGGTTTAGCCCTGAACACCGACAATATGAAGCTCGCCTATAGCCCTAGGCCAGCCAGATTGAAGATTAGCAACGTTTCATGAGCAATCAAGGACAAAATTCATCTTCATCTCACTTTCGCGCGAAGCGCGTTCCGACGTTGCCCCGCAGCCTCCCCAAACTGCGTCAGCCGCGCGGGTCACTTCAAAGTCTGCTTTTCCCGACATAAGATGCGTGGCTCAGTTTTTTCGTTCAATCGCGACCACCGTGCGCGAAGAGGGATGGGATCGTAGTGGCCAGCAGTCGAATGCCGTTTCTTGAGTTGGTTCGCCAACGTGTCGTCGTTCTCGACGGCTCGATGGGGGCGAATTTGCAGTCGCGCCAGTTTGATCTGCAGCGCGATTGGATGGGCCACGAGAACGCCTGCGAAGTGCTGAACTTCAGCCGGCCGGAGGTGATTCAGGAGGTTCATGAATCATTTTTGTCGGTCGGTTGCGATGCGGTCGAGACAAATACATTCAACGGAAGTAGCGAAGACCTCGCCGAGGCAAACCTGAGTGCGCGGACGGCGGAAGTGAATCGCCGTGCCGCCGAGATCGCGCGGAAGGCTTGCGACAAATTCGAAACGCCTGATCGGCCTCGCTACGTCGTCGGTTCCATCGGCCCGGGTCGACGCATCATTACGCTCGGCCAGATCGACTGGGCGACGATGAACGAGAGCTACTACCAGCAAATCCTCGGCCTGCTTCAGGGCGGCGCCGATGTGGTGCTGATCGAAACGCAGCAGGATCTGCTGGCGATCAAGTGCATCGTGAGCGCCGCCAACCGTGCGATGGCCGAGATTAATCGTCGCGTGCCGATCATGGTGCAGGCGTCGTTCGACTTGAACAACGGCGAAAAGATGCTCACCGGTTCTGAGCCGTCGGCGCTGGTCGCTTCGATGCTCCCGTATGGTGAAGTCGCAACGCTGGGTTTGAACTGCGCGTTCAGCCCGTTCGAGCTGGCCGAGAGCATGCGATACATCACCGAGCATTGGCCACGCTACACGAGCGCGCTGCCGAACGCGGGGCTGCCGGTGTTCGTCGACGGCAAGGCGCAGTTTCCGATGACGCCGAAAGAATTCACGAAGGGCATGATGCGCTTCGTCGAAGAGTTTGGCGTGAACATCGTCGGCGGCTGCTGCGGGACGATGCCCGAACATCTGGAGATGCTGATCGACGCGATCGGCACGCGCCCGCCGAAAACGCGGACGATCGACGTTCGCCCGCAGATCTCCAGCCTTGGCGACGCCGAAGACATTCGTCAGGACAACAGTTACCTGATCGTCGCCGAGCGAACGAACACGAACGGCAGCAAGAAATTCCGCGACCTGCTCAAGGCCGACGATTGGGACGGCCTCGTGAGCATGGCGCGCGATGAGATGCGCAGCGGCTCGCACATGCTGGATGTCTGCGTCGATTTCGTCGGCCGAGATGGCGTGCGCGATATGCACGAAGTCGTGCGGCGAATCGTGAATGCGATCCCCGCGCCGCTGATGCTCGACAGCACCAACCCCGCCGTCATGGAAGCGGGCTTGAAGCTCGCCGGCGGTCGATGCGTGCTCAATTCGATGAACCTGGAAGACGGCGAAGAAAAGCTTGGACAGATCTGCGCGCTGGCGAAGAAATACGGCGCGGCCGTGGTCGCGGGCACGATTGACGAAGACAAGCTCGCCGCCATGGCACGCACGGCCGATCGGAAGATCTCAATCGCCAAGCGCATCCGCGATCTGGCCGTCGATCGGTTTGGTCTGCGCGATGAAGACTTGATGTTCGATCCGCTCGTGCTGCCGATCAGCACGGGCATCGAGGAAGATCGCCGCAACGCGATGGAAACGATCGAAGGCACGCGGCGGATCTCGCAAGAGCTTCCGAACTGTCACACGGTCGTGGGTTTGTCGAAC
>JACMJD010000451.1 GCA_014380825.1 Phycisphaerae bacterium
ACAACGCGTCGGCGACGATCCTGAATCCCGAAGTGCTCAGCCGCGCCTGCGCGCTGGGCACGCTCCAGATGATCTACTCCGCGCTCGCCGCCGCCGCGGAAGACGCACGGGCAGCCAATCGCGCGGCGCTTTACGAGCGGCTTTATCGTCGCGCGTTGCGCGGCGCGATCGTCTCCGTCGATCTGGACGGCGACGGACGGGCTGATGCCCATCGCATGCTCAATGTTCTGAATTTCCAACGAGCATAACGCGGAGGATCGACCATGAACTTCGCCGCCCTTCTCGCGCAATCGAACTCGCCTGGCTTCGAACAACTGACCAATCTCGGCGCCGCCGGCTTGATGGGCGCGATGTGGCTGTGGGAACGCCGCACCAGTCGCCAGCGCGAGCAGCAGTTGGACGAGGCCCACACGCGAATTCTGTCCGATCGCGTGCAGCTCTCAGAGCTGATGGACGTCGTCCGCCAAAACACCGAGGCGATCACTCGCCTCGCATCCACTTCAACCTTCAACACGAAACGAGACTGATATGAAATACTGGATTGCAATCACGTTGGTTTGTGCTGCGCTGATCACGCTTCAGTTCGCGTGCAGCGCCACCGAAGGACAACAATTCGCCGACGATCACCCGCGCTTCGCACCCGCGACGCAGATGGTCGAGTCGATGCAACGGACGATCGATCCGGTTGCGATCAAAGCGCAGCAAGGCGCCGCGGTCGTGCAAAACGCCGCCGACGGCGCGGCGGCGCTGGGCGTGCCCGGCGCGAGCACCGTCGCACTGATCGCCGCGGCGGTCGGATCGATCCTGGGCGTGTACAACGAACGCCGCAGGGGAACCATTCCGCTACGAACGGCGCTGGAGCAAGTCGTGCAAAGTGTCGAAGACGCGTTCCCCGCGAAGACCGATTTGCAAAAGACCGCGATGTCGGCGGCGCAGGATCAGTCGACAAGGAAACTCGTCAGCGCGATCAAGGGCGCGTAGATCGATTGTCGTCCGTTCCCCCCACTCGAAGAGCCGTGCCGCGCTGTGCGGCGCGGCTCTTTCGTTACAATCGAAACCAATGGCAAGCACCGAAAAATCCTGGCAAGCCCGCATCTCCGAAGCCACCGACGCGATCGCGCAGACGTTCGTCGAATCGATCAGCTACGATTGGCGCCTCTACAAGCACGACATCGCCGGCAGCATCGCGCACGCGACGATGCTGGCGAAGGTGAAGCTGATCACCGACGCCGATCGCGACGCGATCGTGAACGGCCTGAAGCAGATCGAATCCGAAATCGACCGCGACGGACCGAAGTGGGCGGGGTTCAAGCCGGAGCTGGAAGACATCCACATGTGCGTTGAGAGCGAGCTCACGAACCGCATCGGCGAGCCGGGGAGGCGGTTGCATACGGGGAGAAGTCGGAATGATCAGGTGGCGACGGACCTGCTGCTTTGGATTCGTGAAGCGGAGTGGAATCTCCGACAACAGTTACTCGACATCCAGAAGGCTTTTGCGTCGTTAGCGGATCGTTCACGAGACGTGGTGATGCCGTCGTTCACGCACCTACAGCGCGCTCAACCAATAGTCGCTGGTGCAGAAGCGCTGGCATGGGGAACAATGTTCGAGCGCGACTATTTCCGATTCGCAGAAGTGATGGAACGCATCGACTTCCGCTCGCCTCTCGGAAGTGGTGCGATCGCTGGTTCGTCGCTCCCTCTTGATGCGAACGCGACGGCGAAAGACCTGGCGTTTTATCAACCACCTCACAGCAGCATTGAACTCACCGCATCCCGAGACGTCGCGGCGTGGTTCTGCTTCGTCTGCTCGATGGTTGGCATGCACCTCTCCCGCTGGGCCGAGCAGTGGATCATTTACATGTCTACCGAGTTCGGCTTCATCAAGATCGCCGATCGGTATACGACCAGCAGCTCGATGATGCCACAGAAGCGGAACCCGGACATGCTGGAGCTGAT
>JACMJD010000452.1 GCA_014380825.1 Phycisphaerae bacterium
AACGCCGCTACCGGGTTGGCGGTCGCGGTCGAGCTGCTGGCGCCGCAGCTTTACGATCGCTATCAGAACGATCGCTGGTGGATCACCCAGACCGGCATCAGCCTTCGCGAAACCGCGAAGATGGCCACCGGTCCCAAACACATGCTGGCGAAGCTGATCATTGGGATCTCGTTGATCAGCTTGATTATCATCTGCGATCTGGTGCCGTTCGTTGATCTGCGTTGGATGTATCATGTGAAGGCGCCGTTCCAGTTCGCATCTACCGAAAGCCGCATGGTTAGCGCGCCGATGGAAGGGTTCATCGGCGACATCATCAACGTCAAGCCCGGCGACCGCGTGAAGACGGGCGACGTGCTGATGGAGATGGATAAGCGGCCGTTGGAACTCCAGAAGCAGGAAAAGGAGTTAACCGCGTCATCGAAGTTGACCCAATCCAGAGCGGCCGCTGCCGATGCGGGCAGAGACCCAAGCAAGATGGCCGAGAGCAAACAGTATCTCGAAGAGTCCAAAGCCGCGCAGGCCGAGGCGGATTACTACCAGTTCCTCATCGACAACGCAGTCGTCAAAGCGCCGATCGACGGCATCGTGATGAGTGGCGATTGGCTGGACAAGCGCCGCTCGCCGGTGCGCAAGGGCGATGAGCTGTTCAAGATCGCCGATCCGAAAAATCTGCGGATTGAAATGAACGTCGACGAGCGCGATATTCAATCGCTCAAGGACGATGGCTCACAAAAGGGTTGGCTGGCGACGAGCAGCTTGCCGACCGAGAAGAAGCCGTTCACCGTGCGGCGCATCGTGCCGCTGGGTCAGCCGGATCAAGGCGCGAACATCTTCAAGGTGTACGGCGAGCCGGTGGAATTCAACGACCAATGGCGCGACGGCATGCAAGGCGAAGCGCGCGTTGAGATCAAGAAGCAAACGATCGGCTGGATCTGGACACACCGCCTGGTCGAGTGGCTCCAACTGAAGACGTGGTGGTTCTGAATCACAGGTTGCCAGTTGTCAGTTACCAGTTGCCAGTACTGGTTTTCACTGGCAACTAACAACTGACAACTGGCAACTCTTTCCTATGCTCCAGCTTCGTCCGACATTTTCCGAATCGTGGTATCGCGTCAAAGACCTCAAGCCGCGATTGCGCGCCGGCGCGCAGGTGTCTCGTCAGTATTACCGCGGCGATCGCTGGTATGTCGTGCGCGATCCGGCGGGCAATCAATTCCATCGCTTGTCGGATGCGGCGTATCGCTTCATCGGTCTGCTCGATGGCACGCGAACGGTTGGCGAGGCGTGGGATCTGGTGGGCGGAACGCTCGAAGACGATGCGCCGACGCAGCCGGAAGTCATTCAGATTCTCTCGCAGCTATATGCCGCGAACCTGATCGAAACGGATATCCCGCCCGACGCAACCGTGCTGTTGCGTCGCCACAAAGTTCAGCAGAAGCGGCTCATGCAGGGCCGGCTGATGAACGTGCTGTTCCCGCGCATTCCGCTGTGGGATCCGGATCGATTCCTCTGCCGCTGGCTGCCGGTCGTCAAACCGTTCCTGAGTTGGTGGGGTACAATCTTGTGGCTGGCGGTGGTGATCGGCGCGGTCGCGACGGTCGCGCCGCACTGGAAACAGCTCTATGCCGATCTCATGGGCGCGCTCCAGATGAGCGGCGATCCGAAAAACTGGCTGCTGTTCCTGGCCGTTTTCTGGGGAATCAAATTCATCCACGAATGCGGTCACGCATTCATGTGCCGGCGATTTGGCGGCGAAGTACACGAGATGGGCATCATGTTCCTCGTGTTCGTGCCCACGCCTTACGTCGACGCGAGCACCGCCTGGGCATTTCCCAGCCGCTGGGCGCGCATGGCGGTCGGCGCGGGTGGGATGATCATCGAACTGTTCGTCGCCGCGCTGCTTTGCTTCGTCTGGGTCGCCACCTCGCCCGGCGTGCCGGTGCTGGGAGTTCCGGTCCACGAGCTGACGAGCTACGTCATCTTCATCGCGTCAATCACCACCGTTATCTTCAACGCCAACCCGCTTTTGCGTTACGACGGCTACTACATGCTGAGCGACTATCTGGAGATCCCGAATCTCCAGATGAAGAGCCGCGAGTACTTGTTTGGACTGATCAAGCGCCACGTGTGGCGGTTAAAGATGCAGCAACCGCTCCCGCCGCCGTTGCAGCGCGTGGAGCTGTTCTTCTACGGCATCGCCTCGACGATTTATCGCGTGTTCGTCGGCGTGGTCATCATCCTGACCGTCGCGTACACGATCCCGATCCTCGGCACGCTCATGGCGATCGGTGGCTTGATCACGTGGTTGGTCGTGCCCTTCGTCAAGCTCGGAAAATATCTGCTGATCGAGCCCGAGCTGCATCGCAAGCGCGGCCGCGCCTGGGCGTTCGTACTGGGAGTCGCTGCGGCGGCGGTGTTCCTGCTCGGCCTGATCCAGTGGCGCGTCTACGTCTACGCCGATGGTGTGGTCGAACCGGAAAACCGCCAGGTCGTTCACGCCAGCACACCAGGCGTCGTCACTGAAATTCCCGCCCAGGCCGGACAGCGCCTGAAAAAGGGCGATGTCATTCTCGTCTGCCAGGATGAAGAGCTGGAAACGAAAATCAAGCAAACGAAGTCGCAACTTGAGCAGCGGAAGATCGCGCGAATGAGGGCGTCTGTTGTCGATCAGGCTCAACGAAACATCATTCTGGCACAGATCGACACTCTGGAAAGTCAGTTGGCTGATTCGCTTCGGCAAAGGGATGAACTCACGATTCGCGCAGGCATCGACGGAAATCTGGTCGCGCCCAAGCTGCACGAGATGATGGGGAAATATCTCCAGAAGGGCGAGGAAATCGGGCAGGTCGCGACGATCGATCGCCTGGAAATTCGCGCGATCCTCGAGCAGGCGGACGCACAGCTCGCGACGACAAAGAAATTGGCGAGCAATGATTATCCGACCGAGGTGCGCCTGGTCGGTCAGCCCGGCCGAGTGCTGCACGCCGAGTCGGCGCTGCTCATGCCCGCGGCCAATACGAAGATGCGCAGCCCCGCGCTCACAACGCTCGGCGGCGGACAAGTCGCCATCGACCCGCGCGACCAGCAAGGCCTGACCGCGCAGGTCCCGCAGTTCGAGCTCCGCTGTTCACTGGCCAATCCCGATTCGATTTATCAACCTGGCCAGCGCGCGTTTTTGCGAATCAAGATCGACAACAAGCCGCTCGCCTGGCAATGGACGCGGCGCTTCCTCCAACTGATCCAGACGAGACAGCGAGAGAAGAGCAAGTTGATCGACTAGTATTCTTACGTAATCACGTATTCATGTAATCACGTAATCACGTAACGCCATGACCGACATTTCCTCCAACGAGCTCTGGAATATTTTCGACGCCCGTCGCGTCAAGCAGCCGGAGCTGCGCGGGCTCGATTTGATGGTCAACGGGTTCGTCGGCTGGTTCAAGAACCGTAAGCCCGTGCTGGCGAAATTGAAGGCGGCGGCGGATCGAGTCGAAGCGCTGGAGCCCGAAATTCACGCGCTGGGCGCAACGCGCTTCCGCGAGGAAATCGAATCGATGCGCGTGCTCGCACGCGTCGGACGACTCAAGGAAGCCGCGCTCGATCGCGGCCTGGCCCTCGTGCGCGAAGCGGCGTGGCGCGCGATCCAGAAGCGGCCATTTCCGGTGCAGTTGATGGGCGCGATGGCGATGCAGCAGGGGCTGGTCGCGGAGATGGCGACCGGTGAAGGCAAAACCCTGACCGCCTCGCTCGCCGCCTCGCTCTGGGCCTGGGCCGGAAGACCCGTTCACATCATCACCGTCAACGATTATCTCGTGCAGCGCGACGCCGAGCTGATGGGCCCGGTCTATCGCATGTGCGGCTTGGAAGTTGGCTTCGTCACGCACGAATCGCAATCGCACGAGCGGCAGGAACACTATCGCCGCAACGTCGTGTACGTGACGAGCAAAGAGCTCGTCGCCGATTTCCTGCGCGATCAGATCGCGCTCGGCCCGCAGCGCAGCAGCACGCAGACCGCCGTCACGCTGATGTCGAGCAATCTCCCCAGGCCGGCGATGATGGTGCCGGGATTGTTCAAGGTGATCGTCGACGAGGCCGACAGCTTGCTGGTCGACGAAGCGGTCACGCCGCTGATCATCAGCAACTCGCCGGATGATGAAGCCAACGCCAAGCATTATCGCGCCGCGCACGCGCTGGCGGACAAACTGATTGCCAACGAAGACTTC
>JACMJD010000453.1 GCA_014380825.1 Phycisphaerae bacterium
CATTTGCTTCAACATCATCTGAAAGGCTTGCCGAAACTGTTTCATATCGGTGTCCAACCTGAAGTTCGTTATCACTTCTGCGAAGGCTTCATCCTTGAGCGACATGAGCAGTCCACTTTCGACCGCATCACATCCTCGCAGTCAGCGGCGGATGAACACTGATTCCAATGACCAGCGCTGTGTTCATATCATCGATCTTAGCTCGGCAGCACTGCCGTGTCAGAGATACGGTAAGATCACACCATGCCACGACCTGACGGCGGAATGTTCAGCATCAAGCTGATCCACCCGGACCATTTGAATTACGCCTTTCTCACCGGTGACTTCGACGGCAGCGATGGGCGGCTCCCCCTCATGAACTTCAGCGGCGAAGGTCGTGGTCCCGCCACGGCGGCGAACTTGCCGGTCGGGCATCGCTCGCTCGTGTACGTCGTGCAACATCAGAAATTCATCTGGGCAATCGAATACATCGGCACGCTGGAGGATGGCGAGCGTGCTGCCGCTGCACATGGTATCACGCCAAACGATTTCACAACGAAGTGGCGGCTCTACCGACCGATTCGATTTCTCGCTCGTGTTGATCTGGACCACGCACCGACCGCCGAAGAAATCTTCAAGAAAACGGGAATCAACTTCAAAGCGAACTCGTTCACGCTGAAGTACATCAGTGCTGGCGAGTATCAGACGATCTACGACGCAATCGATTGGAAGATGCAAGTGGGAAGCGGCAGTGGTGCTGCGTCTACCACGGCAACTCCGGCAGTTTCACCACCACCGCCTGCCGTCACATTTGAACTGCCGCCGATTGAGAAGGCACAGGAACTTTTGGAGCGTATTCGGCAGGTCCAAGGGATGCCCGAACGGAACATGGAAGATGTGGTGAAGGCGTTCTTCGTTCTGCTCGGTCATCCGGAGCACTGCATCACGTTTCAAGTCGGCCACGTTGATGTGAAGGTTTGCAATTCGCAAGGGAAGACTCGTGCGGTTGTTGAAGTCAAACGCTCGCTCTTGATCGAAAGGGCGTACCGAGATGCACGGCGCAAGGGGTTCGATTACGCCTCCGAAGTGGGATCACCGCTCGTCGTAATTTCGGACGCCGACATTTATGAGATTTACGACCGTAACCGTGGGCAGGATTACGACTCGATGCTGTGCGGAAGATTCCAACTGACAAAGTTCACAAAGGCGGATGCGAGCGTGTTAAATTTGTTGAGGCCGTAAGTGTTGTGGTGGCTGACACCCTTGACGAACTTCGACGCATCGCTTGTCTGACTGCGGCTGGCGTGTGCTAACATATTGTGGGGGATTTTGTGGGGACTTTGGTGTCGGAACAGTGCCGTTGGAGTCTCTTGCAGCCTCGCTTCTGCGAGAAAAATGCGGCTTTGTACTCCAGTGTAGGTGGTCTATCGCATCATCAACGAAGTTCGGGGGGTGAACCGAGTCGTCTACGACATCAGCAGTAAACCACCGGCGACGATCGAGTGGGAGTAGCCAGTTTGTAGAGCCGGAAAGGAATTCGCGCGGAGGTCCGTCTACACGTGATGCCCGACCGCTCATTCACCTTCACCGGCCGACTGCGAAGTTTTCGGTATGCGTTTCATGGCGTCGCGCTAATGATGCGATCGCAGCACAACGCGTGGGTGCATGCGTTTGCGACGATCGCAGTCATCGCGGCCGGATTCGTCTTCCATCTATCGCAATCCGAATGGTGCTGGATCGTCCTGGCGATCGCTGGGGTTTGGGTGGCTGAGGCGCTGAACACGGCGTTTGAGTTTCTGTGCGATGTCGCTTCGCCGGAGTTTCATCCGGTCGTGAAGCAGGCAAAAGATGTCGCGGCGGGGGCAGTGTTGATCAGCGCGATAGCAGCGGTGGCGATCGGAGGTCTGGTGTTCGGGCCGCGGTTCATCGGAACAGCGTGATCCAGCCTACCACCAGGATCATCACTTGCAGTAGCGCTGCGGTAGAAACCAGGATCGATGGTCTCGCCAGGGAACGATTTTCGTGGGCGGCCTCCACGTCGGCGCGGCTCTTTCCCGATCGGTGCTCAATCGCCGCGATGATCAGGTTCGCATCGAATCGACTGATGCCGGCTTCTTTCGCGAGCGCGAACAGGTGCAAGCGTTGGGAATATCGCAGGCAGGACCCCGTTGTGGCCAACGCGACTTGCTGGGCGAAGGCGCGTACGCCGTTGGGGTCGGCAGGGGCGGCTACCGGTGCGAGGTGCGGGCGGACGGTTCGCGTGCTCTGAACATTCCGCGATTCGGTGATCCACCCGCGACTCATCGCGGCCCGGCGCGCGACCGATAGGCGGTTCATAGCGGTTGAAAATTCCCGGCCGCGAGACATCGTTGCACTGTAACGAATCGCACTTCGCAGCGTCAGTTAATTATGAGAATCGTGTAGACGATGGGCTCATCAGGCGTCGAAACTCGCCGCGTGACCGAGCGAGTCAGTCCGTCCGTAGCGGATGTGCCGGGTTTTCCGATAGACTTCGAGGAGGGAATTTACTGCCGGTTTCAAGATTCGCGGGATCGCATGACGTCATCTCGGAAGTGGCTTAAACGCCTGATTTTGCTGGTCGCTCTCGCGATGGTGATCCTGCTCGGCAGCGCGATCGTGGTCATGGTCATGGTGCGGTCCAAGCCCGATTTTTATCGGCCGTTGCAGTTTACGGCGGCGCAGCGCGCGGATGCGGCGAAAAGTGCCGAGGACAAGTTCATTCAGATTCAGAACTCGGCCGCCCGCAACCAGGCGGTAGAAAATGCGCAGCGGCGTCGGGTCGCCACCAGTGCCAGCACGGGTCCGATCGTGTTCAACGGCGAGCCGGTCACGATCATGTTCACCGAGGCCGAGCTCAACGCGTTCTTCGACAAGTGGTCGAGTTTCCAGAACTGGAAGAGCGGCTACGAGAATTACATCGAAGAACCGGCACTGATTCTCCGTGATGGTCGCGTGATCCTCGCGGCCAAGTTGAAGGACCCCAATCTCGTCATCAGCTTGCACTTCGAACCGTCAATCGATGAGAAGGGCCAGTTGAAGTTGGAACTGGCGAGGATCCTTGGCGGCGTGATGCCGCTGCCTGAGGCGATGATCGGGAAATATCAGGAGAAACTAACGTCGAACATCGCGCGGCGGTTGCCGATGTGGCAACAGTCCGCCGACATCGACGCGGGTGGAGCGGCCAACTCGAATGCGATCGCCGCGTCGGCGGCAAAATTGCTCGTGCGCATGCTGCGTCACGAGTCGGCCGAGCCGGTGCTGTTCCTTCCCGTGTTCGGGCAAAAAGGGAGCGTGCCAGTCAAGGTTCAAGCGGTCGGCGTGACCGACGGCGAGATGACCGTCACCATCCAACCGATGAAGCGCGAGGAGCAGACAGCGCTGTTGCAGCGGATCCGCGCGCCCGAACCCGTTCACGTCGATCCAGTGACGTCACGCGCTTCGCGCTGATTGTGCTTGCCATGAGCAATGGCTGCGCTTCGCGCGGATGATTCACCTTACTCAATTCGATCGCGGGATCTCCAATCCGCAGAAATCCGGGCGAGACCAAAACACTTGATTCATGCGTGCTTTGCGCGTCAAACACGCGCGCGACATCGCTCCCATTTCGCGCATCCCAATTCTCCTGGCACGTGCATTGAAGTGACACCTCTCGTGCGAACTCTCGTTCTGCGCATCGAATGGATTGAACGGCCGGGAGAATTCGGGAGAAAAAATGGAAATGTCTGAACTTTCGCTCAAGGAAATGACGCTCGGCGAACGAATGGTGCTGGCAGCGCGACTTGCAGTCGCGCGGCATTGGTTCAACTCGGTCACCGCTGCCGGCGAGCAGCGACTGGATGAGTCGAACGAATCGATCGGCGGAGCCGATCGCATGCGGATCACGGAGGATCCGGCCGAGTAGGCGGTAGGCAGTAGGCGGCAGGCAGAGAAAATCTGACCTTCGTCTTTCTGCCTACCGCCTACTGCTTTTCTGCCTACTGCTTCCCATGATCAACGGGCTATACCTATCCGCGAACGGTGTGATGGCGAACTCATTTCGCCAGGACGTGATCGCCAACAACCTGGCGAACGTCGAAAACGTCGGCTTCAAGCGCGACGTGGCGACGTTTCAACAGCGTCTGTCCGAAGCGAAGATTCGCCGCGATCTGAACGTCAGCAATCCCACGCTCGACGATGTTTCCGGCGGAATGCTGCTCTCGCCGGTGAGCGTCGATCTCACACAGGGCGAGCTCGAACCCACCGGCAACAATCTCGACGTCGCGATCCAGGGCAACGGCTACTTCGCCGTGCAGAACGGCGACAAGCGATCGCTCACGCGCGACGGACGATTCATGGTCGACCGCGCCGGGATTCTGACGCTCGCTAACGGCAGCGGCGCGCAGGTCCTGGATAAAGATATGAA
The DNA here is from genome assembly GCA_014380825.1 of Phycisphaerae bacterium. Next base: position 4,403 of record JACMJD010000453.1, read on the forward strand.
GCCGATCCAGCTCGACGCGCAGTCGCAGGTCGGCATCACCATCGGCCAATTCGGTGAAATCACCGCGAGCGGTCAAGCCATCGCGCAGCTCGGGTTGGTCGATGTCGACGACCCAACCAAACTGATCAAGCGCGGCAGCTCGTTAATCAGCTACGAGAACGCCGGCTCGCTGAAGACGGCAAAAGGCTCGTTGCGCAGCGAATTCGTCGAGCGCGCTAACGTCGACCCCGCCACCGAAATGTCCCAGCTCATGGACGCCCAACGCCAGCTCGAAGCCAACGCGAACATGATCAAGTACCAGGATCAGACACTGGGGCGGCTGGTGAATGACGTCGGCAAGATCAGTTAGTTCGTAATCACGTAATCATTCTTCCCCTCTCCGTCCGATAACGAGCTAGCAACATGGCAATTACCGCACTCAACTCGGCTGCTACTGGACTTCGGGCGCTGTCAACGCGCATCGACGTGATCGCCAACAACCTGGCGAACGCGGAAACGCTGGCGTTTAAGCGATCGCGCGTGAACTTCGAAGACTTGATGTACCTCACGCTCAAGCAGCCGGGCGCGCAGTCGGGCGTGGGTGATATCTCGCCGGCCGGAATTTTCGTCGGCCTGGGCACGCGAATCAGCAATACGCAGTTGGACTTGGAACAAGGGTCGCTCGAAACGACCAATCGGCCGCTCGACATTGGGATTCAAGGTCCCGGGTTTCTGCGCGTCAAGACGCTGCCGACGGTGGGCGATGGATTCGCGTTCACGCGAAATGGGAACCTGTTCGTGAACACGAACGGCGAAGTCATCGTCGGAATGGGCGACGGTTACAAGCTCGATCCGCCGATCACGCTGCCGGCGAATGCGACCGACATCACGATCACGCCGGACGGTGAGATCAGCGTCGCCACGCCGGGCAGCACCGGGCGGCGATCGGTCGGTAACATCCAGCTTCACAATTTCATCAACCCGCAAGGTCTGACGCTTCTGGGCGGCAGCCTTTATCAGGAAACCGAAGCATCCGGTGCGCCGGTTTCCGGTCGGCCCGGCGAGAACGGAACGGGGCAGATTCTTCAGGGCTATCTCGAAGGCAGCAACGTCGATCCGGTGAAAGAGCTGGTCACGCTCATCAAAACGCAACGCGCGTTCGAGCTGAACAGCCAAAGCATCCAGACGGCGGATCAGGCGCTGCAGACGATTGGGAACTTAAGACGATTCTAATAAGTGGCCAGTGGTCAGTGGCTAGTCGTCAGTGAAATTCTTCTCTGACCACTAACCACTGGCCACTGACCACTCATGCAAACCACGGAGTGGTTTATGTACAACGGCAATGGACGGCCGCTCAGCAGGAAGAAGACGGCACAGCTATTTGTGATCCTCGTGCTGGCGTGGGCGACGCAGACGTTGCTGCATCAGTGGGGATTCGGGCAGACCGTTAACCCAAATGAAGCTGTGGCCGAGAAATTCGTTCCCGGCTCTGCCCGCTTCGCATCCGGCGCGACGATCGAGATCCGCAGTGAAGCGACGATCGTCGGCGCGGAAGTAAAGTTGAAGCAAGTCTGCCGCTGGTCGGACGCGGATGCGTCGATCTTCGCGCCGATCGCTGATCTGGTGCTGGTGCGCCTGGGACCATCCGTTCCGTTTCGCGCAGTCACGGTCAACGAAATCAAAACGATCCTGCGCGATGCGGGTGTCAATATCGCGACGGTGAACTTCGTCGGCGCCGGTTCATGCACCATCGGCCGCAGCGATGTGCAATTCAACGAGGGTGAGGCGCTCCAGAAATGGATCGACGCACACGACACGAAGACTGAAATCGCTGAGACACCGACTACTCAACCCGCGACCGCCGCTTCGGCGATTGCCGGCCTCGAGCCGAGTCGAGGAGCGGTTTCGCAACCTGAAAAAGTGCCCGCCACGCAACCGACAGTTGCACAGAACGAAAACCGGACGCTCCGCGATCTGCTCACCAATGACCTCGCGGTTCGGCTCGGTCTCCCGGTCGAAACGCTACAGATGAGCTTCAATCCTCAAGATGAGCGTCTCCTGGCGCTCTCCGACCCGCTCTTCAAGTTCCAAATCGATCCGCAGCGTGCCCGCGACCTGGGTGAAGTCTCCTGGCACGTCCGCGTCTTTGCGGATGGCACAAACCAGAAAGCCACCATCTCCGCGACCGCACGAGCCTGGCAGAGCCAGGTGGTGGTAACCAAGCCGCTGTCGTTCAAGCAGGTGATTCGCGACAGCGATGTGGTTGATCGCCGCACGCTGATCGATCACATGACGGACGACACGGTGCTGGATCGCTCGCAGGTCGTCGGTCAGCAGGCATCGCGCGATCTGAAGCCCGGCGTGATCGTCACCGGCAGATTGATCGACGCGGTGCAGCTCGTTCGACCCGGGCAGTTTGTGACGGTGGTCTATCGGCAGGGCGTGATCGAGCTGAAAAGCGTCGCCCGCGCGCTGGATGGCGGCGCGTATGGGCAGACGATCCGCGTGAAGAACGAATCGACCAAGGACATCTTCGAAGTAATCCTGACCGGCCCGCAAACGGCGAGCATGTCGAGTGCGCCGACCCACAGCGCCGCGGCTGCGGTGGCCGAGTCTCGGTAATCAGTGAGATTGAGATTTATGAAGCGAATCATCATTCCAGCGATCTGCGTTTGCTTGAGTGGCTCGGGTGTCGTCGCGCAAGATCGGCCGCAGAAACCGGCCGCATCTGCGTCTCCGCAACCGCCCGCTGGCACGCCCGCGCCGCCGCCGATGACTCCGCCCGCTCAGACCGCACAGGAAACCTCGTATCTCATGCGGCAAACGGGTGGTTCGCTGCTTCAGGCGACCATGGCCCAGCAAGCGGATCCGGCCCAGGCAAAGTTGGCGGACATGAGCTTCTTCGCCGTGCCCGAGCCCGAGCCGCGCACGATGCGCAAGCACGATCTGGTGACCATCATCGTGCGGGAAGTGAGCGAGTATTCCAGCGAAGGCTCAACCGACCTGAAGAAAGAAGCAGACCTGGACGCCAAGGTCGATCAGTTCATCCGCTTCAGCCTCGACAACTTCGCGCTCAAGAGCAACGTCGGCACGCCAGCACCGCAGATCACGATGAGCGGCGAACGTAATTTCAAAGGCGAAGCCACAGTGGATCGATCCGACAGCCTGATCGCGCGCATCACCGCTGAGGTCGTCGACGTCAAACCGAACGGCACGCTTGTGCTTCAGGCGCGCAAGCGAATCAAGACGGATGAGGAAGTCGAGCAATTCATCCTCACCGGCATCTGCCGCGCCGAAGATATCTCGGCCGACAACACGCTGCTGAGCACTCAGCTCTACGACCTGGAGCTGAACAAGAGCCACACCGGCGCTGTGCGCGACACCACCAAACGCGGCTGGGTGCCGAAATTATTGGACGCAATCAATCCGTTCTGACGAAAGAGAGAGGGCAGAGTTCAGAGTTCAGGAAGAAACTCGTTTCCCGTTTTCTCCTGACCTCTGAACTCTGACCTCTGACCTCTGAATTAGGGCGGAGCCCTCATGCGAAAAGTCCTCTCAATTCTGTTGCTCGTCCTCGCGCTGCCCAGCGCGTCCTTCGCAGTCAAGATCGCCGACATCACGCGCATCAGCGGGCAACGCACGAACATCCTCACCGGCCTCGGTCTGGTTTACGGACTGAAAGGCTCGGGCGATGGCGGGGATTTTCAGCCGGCGATTCGACAGCTCGCGTCGATGCTCGGCAAATTTAACGATCCGACTACCGTCAAAGAGTTGAGCAGCGCCGCGAACGTCGCGGTCGTCAGTCTCACCGCGACAGTGCCGAGCAACGGCGTTCGCAACGGCGATCACATCGACGTCTACGTCACCAGCATTGGCGGCGCCGGCAGCCTGAGGGGCGGCCGATTGTTCGTCACGCCAATGATCGGGCCGCGACCTGGCAGCGGAATTTTCGCCCTGGGTGAAGGGCCGATCGTCCTTGAAGATCCGAGCACCCCGACCGTCGGAATTGTCAAGCAGGGCTGCGTGATGGAAGCGGATCTGCCCGCACATTACATCGACGACCGCGGCGTGTTCACGCTGATCATCGACGATCCGTCTGCATCATGGACCATGGCCAGCACGATCGCCAAGATCATCAACGACGGTCTGAGCGACGACGGCCAACTGATTGCGACGGCGGTTGATCCGAAGCAAGTCGTGATCACGATCCCGCCCGCCGAGCGTGCTCGGCCCGACGGGTTCATCAGCCGCGTGCAGTTGCTTCCGGTCACGCTGCTGCCGAGCGAAGCGCGCGTTCAGATCAACGATAAATCCGGCACGATCATCATGACGGGTGATGTGGAAATCAGCCCGGTGGTGATCAGCCACAAGGGACTGACAATCTCGACGATCGCGCCGCCGCCCGTGCCGACACCGCGCACGCCGGTTGTCACGGAGAAAGATGCAATTGCAATCGACACCACCGCACAAGGCGGCGCGAAATTGCAGGAGCTGCTCAACGCGCTCGATGCCATCAAGGTGCCGGCCGAGGATCGAATCGAAATCATCAAAGAGCTTCACAAGACCGGCAAACTGCACGCGAAGCTGATTGTGGAGTGACGACGAACATGAATCCTTCAACACTCATTTCGGCACTCAACGGCGCCGCGCCCAACTCGGCAACGAGCCGTCACGCACAGCTTGAGAAACAGGCGGGCAATCTCGTCGCGCAGACGTTCTTCGGCACGCTGCTGAAGCAGATGCGCGAAAGCCCGTTCAAAGATGAAATGTTCTCCGGCGGGCGCGGTGGGGAGGCGTTTGGATCGATGTACGACCAGCACCTCGCCGAGCACATGTCGCGCGGCGTGGGTAGGAAGCTCGTCAATTCAATCGTCAAACGTCTTGAAGCGA
>JACMJD010000454.1 GCA_014380825.1 Phycisphaerae bacterium
GACGAGCGCCCGGAAATTTTGAATCACAACATCGAAAGCGTCCCTCGCTTGTACCCGCGCGTGCGTCCGCAGGCCAAGTATCATCGAAGTCTCAAACTTTTGCAGATCGCAAAAGAACAGGGGCTCGTCTCCAAGACCGGCGCGATGCTGGGTCTTGGCGAGACGGAAGGCGAGATCGATTCGGTGCTGGATGATCTCGTCGCGATCGGCTGCGAGATCTTGACGCTCGGACAATACCTTCAACCCACCGCGCAACATTTGCCGGTGGAGCGCTGGGTGCATCCTGATGAGTTCGCGGAATGGAAAGCTCGTGGTGAAGCCAAGGGTCTTCGTCACGTCGAATCCGGGCCATTGGTGCGCAGCAGCTATCACGCGGAGAAGCAGGTCGTCGCGCACGCGTCGCTGGGCTGATTTTGGGCGATCGAATCCATCCCATTCCAAATATTCTGTGAAAACATCCGCCTTGGCACGACGGGTGCTTTTGATTTCTTGCCACAGGTTGGCCGCAAGAATGACTCTGTGCAGGCTCCAAGAGGGGTTGCATGTTGTCCGTGTGGGTCCTTTTGACGCGTCCGCCACGCCCGAATGCACACCATTTATCGCAAAGGAGTGTCACCCGTGTTTAACCGCTGCATCTTCGATACACTTGAGTCCCGCATGTTTCTAGACGCCACGCTGAACGCTGGCGTGCTAACCATCAACGGCTCGGCCAGCGCCGACACCATCTCGCTCGTGCTTAACGGCGCGAATATCGAGGTCACCATTCAGCCCGAGAACGTCGTATCGCAGCCGTTCGTCTCGGCCAACGTCACGTCCATCGTGATCAACGGCTTGGCGCTGGGCGACACCATCACCGTGGGCGCGACCATCACGCAGGCCGCCGCGATTAACGCGGGCGACGGCAATGACACGGTGACCGGCGGCGGCGGGGCTGATTTTATTAACCCGGGCCTCGGCAACGACACGTCCGACGGCGGCGCGGGAACCGACACGTTCACGTATCAATCCCGAACCGACGACGTGACCGTCAACATCAACGGCGGCAACAGCGGCGCGACCGGCGAAACCGATAGCGCGCTAAACTTCGAGAACGCGGTGGGCGGCGATGGCGCGGATTCGATTGTCGGCACCGCCGGCAACAACATCGTTGGCGGCGGCGATGGCAATGACACGATCGACGGCGGCCTGGGCAACGATCAAGTCTTCGGCGACGCCGGGGTTGATACGCTCACCTACGCCGGCCGTACGAACGCGGTCACCGTGAACCTCGTTAACAACAGCGGCGGTGAAACCGGCGAGACCGACGACATCGCCGCGACGATGGAAAACGTCATCGGCGGCGACGGCGCGGATGTCATTACCGGCACCACCGGCGACAACAACATCAACGGCGGACTTGGCAATGACACGATCGACGGCAACACCGGTAACGACACGCTCGTTGGCGGCGGTGGAACCGCCGACCTCTTGAGCTACGCGACGCACTCGGTGAACGTCAACGTGAACCTGACCGCCGGCACCGGCGGCGCGACGGGTGAGACCGACACGAACAGCGGGTTCGAAGCGCTCACCGGCGGCACGGGCAATGATTCGCTCGTTGGTACGGTGGGCGCGGATACGATCACCGGCGGCGCGGGAAATGACACGATTGACGGAGGCGCCGGCGCGGACAGCTTGTTCGGCCTCGACGGTAAAGATCTCATCCTCGGCCGTGACGGCAACGATACGATCGACGGCGGCGCGGGGCCCGATGCGCTGTACGGCAAGCTTGGCGATGACAGCATCTTCGGCAACGTCGGACGCGATCGCATCTTCGGCGACGAGGGCATCGATCGCCTGAAGGGCGCCGGCAACGCCGACACCATCAACGGCGGAACCGGTGACGACAAGATCTACGGCGACACCGGCGACGACAGGCTCATCGGCGACGCCGGCAACGATTACATCCTCGGCAGCGTCGGCAACGACAACCTGCAAGGCAACGTCGGACTCGACAAGCTCTTCGGCGACGCCGGTGACGATATCCTCGACGGCGGCGCGAGCGAAGATCGCGTCGACGGCGGTGCAGGCACCGACACCGCGCTGGCCGACAATCTGGATCGTCGCTTCAGCATTGAGATTCTGATCTGATCACAGCGACTTCGAATAGATCGAATTGGCACGACCGTTCCGCGCGATGATCCATCGCGCGGAACTTTTTTTTAATCGGAGCGTCAACCCCTCGCGCGCTTCATCAACTCGCGAACGCGTGTGACGTCTACCTCGTTCGAGGCAACTCCATCCCGCTTCAGAGATGTTCCGACGATCACGCCATCGCAATGCGGCAGATACGAACTGATCGTGTTCACCGAAACTCCGCTGCCGATGAACACGGGCGCGTCGCCGGCGGATTTCTTTACCGATGCGACCTGCGATGGATCGGTCGCTTTGCCGGTGCCCGCGCCGCTGACAATCAGCGCATCCGCCAGCCCGCGCTCGAGCGTGTCGTCGACCTCGTCGGCCAAGTCCCGTCGGGCCAAGGGCGCAGAGTGCTTCACATCGACGTCTGCGAAGATCTTGATCGATCTTTTCGGGTCGAGCATTGCGCGCTCGCGCAACAGGTCGTGGGCGGTGCCCTGAATGACACCCTGGTCGGTCACCCGCGCGCCGCACAGCACGTTGACCCGGATGTAGCTCGCACCCACCGCGTGCGCGATCGCCAGCGCGCTTTGGCCGTCGTTGCGGAGCACATTGATGCCTAGCGGAATGTTCGGCACGCGCTGTCGAACGAGCGCCGCCAGCGCGGTGATTTGTGCGACGACGTGCGATGGTGCGCGACCCGGGAAAAACGGCACGTCGCCGAAGTTTTCGATCATCAATCCATCCACGCCGCCTTCGGCGAGCGAGTCTGCATCGCGAAGCAGCGAGTCGCGAATGCGATTCGCGTTCCCATCAAACAAGGGTGAACCGGGAAGCGGCAACAGATGCAGCATCCCGATCACGGGCGTTCTTGTGTTTTTCCATTCCGCAAGGAGCGCGTTCATGCTGATTACTTTCTCATAAACACTTCGGTTAGAGTAGACCGCGCAACGAGCAACCTCAACCCGCAACCAGCACTCTTCAAATGACCGCGTTGTGCGATCACGACATCAACTCGCTCAGCACCGAGCTCCAACAGCTCGGGCATAATCCCATCCACGCGACGCGACTGCTGCGCGAGTACTACGGCACCGGCGGACGTCCGGCGATCGAGCGAATGCCGATCGCGCGTACGCTGCGGGAAGATCTGGAGCGCCCCAATCGGTTAATGCGGTCGACGATTCTGTCGCGGCGCGAATCGTCGGATGGCACGGTGAAGTTGTTGATCGGCTTCGC
>JACMJD010000455.1 GCA_014380825.1 Phycisphaerae bacterium
TGGCCTTCTCAAACACCGGCGGCAGGACCTTGGTCGATCGAACGATCAGAACGTCCGGATCTTCCTTCGCCACCAGCTCCGGCAACGTGTCGGCGGACACGTCGGGGTTGTAGGTGACCTCCACCCCAATCGATTTCAAATCGTTGATCCCGGACGATTGGAATTTATCGACAATCAGAGCCTTCACGATGGTTCCTCCAACGACCGAAATGATAGCTCAACGCCGCATGGCGTCCATGCGCGGTTTTCTTGACCGTCCGCCCTTTGGTTCGCTACGATTACAACTCACGGTAGGCGGATTTGCCCCCTCCCGCTCCCGCTCAGGATTGCGCGCGATGATGGCGCGTGGCTGAGTCAGATGTTTCTCACCATGGTCCCCACAGCAGTGTCTGGAGGTTCCGTTTATGCCCCCCGTTAATCAAGGATCTCGTACCGCCCTGGTCACGTGGACGGTCGTAACGTCATTCCTCTTCGTGCTCGCCACGATCTTCGCGATTTACTACTACGTGGATGCGAACCGCCTGACGAATATCAATGACACGATCACGAAGAAATATCACGACGTCGTTCCGGAATCTGCGCTGGCAGGCCAGGAAATCGCGGCGCTGGGCGAAGTGCGTGGTAAGACGGAATACGGCTACAACGCGTCGGCCGGTCTGCTGGATGTTTCGCTTCAGCGCTCCGACAAGCTGAGCAAGCTCGTCGCCGGCGCCGCAGCGCAAAGCCCGGAGCGCGCGATCGCCGACGGCCAAGGTGCGATCGCCGCCGCCGCGGAAGCGGTCAAGCCGCACAATATTAACTTGCAGGCGGATAATCTAATCAGCGCGCTGAACCTCCTTCGCGATGCCGCCGTGCAGCGCAGCACCGAAGCCGCCAATGCACGCAAGCAGGCGGACGATGCTGTGGCGCAGATGACCAAAAGCCGGCAGGACACCGACGCACAGATCAAGGTCATGACGGATCAACTGGGCGCGCTTCGCGCTGAGCTCGATCAGGCCAACGTCAGCGTCGCCTCGATGACGCAGGCGAAGGACGCGCAGCTCGAGGAGACCGCCAAGGGCAGCGACCTGAAACTTTCCGAAACCCAACAACTGCTCGACAAATCCAACCAGTCGAACCAGGAGTTGCAGAAGCAGGTGACGTCGCTCTCGGGCGAGCTGAAGAAAGTCCAGGAAAAGCTCAGCGAGATTCGCCCCGATGTGAATCGCCCGGTCACCAGTCAGTCCGATGGACGAATCGTTCGTCTGCCCGGCCCCGGCATCGCCTACATCGACCTGGGCCGAAGCGATCAGATTGTCCCAGGCATGACGTTCGAGGTGTACGATCGCAACGAGGGTATTCCGCCGATTGGTGATCCCACGACCGACGTGAACCTGCCCAAGGGCAAAGGCTCGATCGAGATCACGCGCGTCGGCGCAACCAGCAGCGAAGGCCGCATCGTCAACGCCGCGGCGGGCAACGCAATGGTTGAAGGCGATATCGTCGCCAACCTGATCTACGACCGAAACACGAAGAACAAGTTCCTCGTGTACGGCAACTTCGACCTCACGCGCACGGGCAAGCCCACGGCGCAGGATGGTGAAGTGATCAAGCGCCTGATCTCCCAATGGGGCGCCCAGGTGGTGCCAGACATCAACGTGGATACCGATTTCGTCGTGCTCGGCGCCGAGCCGCAGATCCCGACGCTCACCCGCGAAGAGCGCGAAGACCCGGTGCAGAAAGCCATCTACGACAAAGCCGTCGCCGAAGCCGAAGCCTATTCGAACATCAGCGCCAAGGCCCGCGACTACCGCATCCCGATCCTGAACCAGAATCGATTTCTGTACATGATCGGCTACTACGAGTTGTCGAAGCGGTAACCAGCAGATTGATCAAAACCCCATGGACGCACAACGCGCCACGGTGGGTAGAAAATGAGCGCGGGACGAGCCTAACAACTCGTCCCGTTTGCTTTTCAACTCATCCTCTTGATCATCCCCGCCACCAGCTTCCGATCGAACTTCTCCGGCTTCTCCCGCGCCGCTTTCGCCAGCAGCGACGGACACAGCAACAGCGTCAACGGATTGTTGATCGGCTGACCTTCGGCGAGCGTCTTGAGCTGTCGAACTTCGGATGACTTCAGCGCGATCTGCTTCTGGAGCGCCCGATTCAGCTTCCCCTGATGGTTCACCACTTTGGGCGTCGCATGCCGCTGATACCGGCGGTGCAGCAGAATCAAAACGACAATCATGCCCGCCGCGACGCACAGCCAGGCGAAGAAGGCGCGCGGATCGGGCTCCTTGCCGAAGTTCTCCTGCGTGCTCTTGAAGATATCTTCCAACTTCGGCGCCGCTGGTGAGTTGCTGGTCAGGAATGCGATGAAAAGAAATGCGCAGAGGTCGCGAAGACGCGGAGGGGCGAAGACTCGCGAAGAGATTCGAAGGGACGAAGACGAAGCAGATGAGGCTCTGTCATCCAGAGCGGTACTGCGCGAAGGATCTGGCTTCACGTGCGAGGCTAGACCCTTCGCGGAGTACCGCTCTGGATGACGATGTCTCTCTTCTTTTCGCATTCCTTCGCGTTCCTTCGCGTCCTTCGCGTCCTTCGCGTCTTCGCGACTCGCATTTGTGTTCATCCAGCACTCCTGACCGCCATGGCGCCCGCGTCTTTTCTCGCCTGCATCACTTCGGCCACATTCCGCAGCACGCCCATCGCATATCTGCGCACGCGCAGGTTTGGATCTTCCTTGGCCAATCGTCCGACTTCGTTGATCAGTTGCCACCAGCCGATTTGTCGAAGGGCCCACA
>JACMJD010000456.1 GCA_014380825.1 Phycisphaerae bacterium
ACTGCACGCCCGACGCCGGGCGATCGTGTTTTCCGAGTTGCTCGAAACACGCCAACTCTTCACCGCCCCCGCGAATCCCGTGATCATCGAGCCGTTCGCTGATGGCCAGGTCACCGGCACGTTTGACATCAATCTTCAAACCGATCCGAACCAATACTCCGACCCCGATGGAGATTCGTGGCAGGCGACCGAGTGGCGCATTCGACAGACGTCGAACGGCCAGGTCGTCTGGCAGACGGGATTTCTTTCCGCCCCGCCGCTCACGTTGTATCGCACGGATTTTTCCGATGGCGCGTTCGTCGGGGCGCTGGCGGGAAAAACGGAGCTGGCGTTCAGCACGAACTATCAGCTCGTCGTGCGCTACCGCGATGACAACAGCGAAATCAGCGCGGAGTCGGTGCGGAATTTCTCGACAACCACCGCCACTACACCGGTGCCCGGCGCGGGGCTATGGCTCACGCGTCCGGGTTATGTTGTCGAGCCGGTGCAATCCGGTTTGCGATTGCCGGTGAACATCGCGTTCGTGCCGAACCCGGGTCCGAACCCGAACGATCCGTTGTATTACGTCGCGGAGTTGTACGGCTCGATTCAGGTCGTGCGGAACAACGGCACGCGCAGCACGTTCGCCACCGGATTGCTCGATTACAACCCGCAGGGTCCGATCTCGGGCGTGGGCGAGCAAGGTCTGACCGGGCTGGCGGTGGAGCGCGATTCGGTCAATCCGAATTTGTACAACCTGTACGTCGCGATGTTGTGGGACAACGGCTCGCCGGCGGGCGCGCCGAATCACTATCCGAAAGTCGAGCGCCTCACCAGCGCCGCCGGCGGGTTGACGCTGGGCTCGCGCAGCGTGCTGCTGAACATGCAGCCGGAAATTCAGGGGCAGTCACATCAGATTTCCAACGTCACAATCGGTTCGGACAACAAGCTGTACGTTCACATGGGCGACGGCTTCAACGCGGCAACCGCGCTGAACCTGGATCTGTATCGCGGCAAAATCCTGCGGATGAACAAGAACGGCACGCCCGTGGCGACGGGTGATCCGGCCGGCGCGAATCCGTTTTACAGCGCCGCCAACGGAATCAACGCGCGCGATTACGTTTACACGTACGGCCACCGCAATCCGTTCGGCGGCGCGACTCGGCCGTCTGATGGAAAGCATTGGATGGTCGAGAACGGCAACAGCCTCGATCGCATGAGCGATCTGGTTTCCGGCCAGAGCTACGGTTGGGCCGGCAATGACTCGACACACGTGCAGTTTTCGAAATACATCTGGGATCCGGCAACCGCGCCGGTGAACATGGATTTCGTCGACTCGAGCAAATTCGGCGGCAGCATGTTTCCCGCCGAGGCGCAGGGGCACGCGTATGTGTCGTTGTCCGGATCAACGTACGCGGCCGGTCCGCTGGCGAACTCGAAGGCGATCGTCGAATTCTCGGATTTGGATACGCTCAACGGAAGCGGCAAGCTTGCGGTGGCGCCCAGCTTTCTCGTCCGCTACAACGGCACCGGCCGCGCGACCGTTGCAGGGTTGGCGGCGGGTCCGGATGGGCTTTACTTCAGCGATCTATACGAGGACACCGGCTCCGGCGGCGCAACCGGCCCGGGTTCGACGATCTATCGCGTGCGCTACGTCGGAAACTCCGCCGGCCTGGTGCCCACGGTGGCTACTCCCGCGAGCGCGAATCAGAATCCGGTGATCGTCAACGACAGCACGAGCGTCAGTGTGCTCGGCGCCGACGACGGCGGCGAAGCGGCTCTCACCTACACATGGCTGGTCACGGGAAATCCGCCCGGCACGGTCGGCTTCAGCACCAACGGCACGAACGCCGCGAAGAACACTGTCGCCACGTTCAGCGCCAACGGCACGTACAACCTGTTCGTGCTCATTCGCGACATCGGCGGACAACTGGGCATCAGCAACGTCGTCGTTAACGTCAGCTCCGTGCTCACACCAACGGGCAACGGCACGACCGGACAATATTGGAGCAACATCAACTTCACCGGCACGACGATCACGCGCACGGATCCGGCGATCGATTTCACCTGGGGCAGCGGCGGGCCCGATCCGGCGATCGGGTCGGACACGTTCAGCGCCCGATGGACCGGATTCCTCGTCCCGCAATTCACGCAGACCTATACGTTTCACCTGACGACCGATGACGGCTCGCGGTTGTGGGTGAACAACCTGACGACGCCCATCATTGATGCGTACTTCGACCACGGTTCAACCGAGACATACAGCGGCACGATCAACCTGACCGCCGGCACGGTTTATCCATTCAAAGTGGACTATTACGAAAACGCCGGCGGCGCTTCGGCGAAATTGTTGTGGTCCAGCGCGAGTCAGCCGATGCAGATCGTTCCGCAGGGTCGGCTGTACACGGTAGCGCCGACAAGCCCGAGCGCGCCGACGAATCTTCAGCTCAGCGGCGCGACGCACAACCAGATCAACCTGAACTGGACCGACACGGCCAACAACGAATCCGGCTTCCGCATCGAGCGCGGGACGGACGGGACGAACTTCACGCTCGTCGCCACGGTCGCTGCGAACGTCAACAGCTTCGTCAACACCGGGCTGAATCCAGGCACGACTTATTTCTATCGTGTGCGCTCGACGAACCCCGCGGGCACTTCCAACTTCGCGGGCGCGAATATTCCGACGATCCCGACAGCGTTCAACGGCACGGCCGCGCCGGATATTTTCTTCGTCCGCCGCAACGGTACGAATATCAACGTGTGGATCGGCAGCAACGGCGCTGGCTCGCCAACGTATGTATTCGACGCGGCGACCGCCCCGCTGCTCACGTTCAACGGCAACGACGGCGCCGATACGCTCACGCTCGACCACACGCTGGGCAGCGTGATCCCCACCGCCGGCCTGCACTTCAACGGCGGGAACGGAGCGGACACGCTCGCGTTCGTTGGCTCGAGCGCGGCCGACTCCGTCACGTTCACCGCAACGTCGCTCACCACCGCCGGCGCCACGGCGACGCACACCGCGGACGTCGAATCGCGTACCTTCGACGGCGGCGGTTCAGTCGGCGACGCTCTCACAATCAACGGCGGCGTCGTTTCGACGGTTTCGACGCAGGTGCTCACGTCGCTCTCAATCGCGCCGAACGCGACACTGGATCTGAACAACAACAATCTGATCATCGACTATCAGAAGTCGTCGCAGCTGGGCGCGATCCAGAACTTGATCAACACCGCTCGTGCCGGCGGCGCGTGGACCGGCACTGGAATCACCTCCACCGCCGCAAAGAACGCGACGCCGAAAAACACCACCCTCGCCGCGATGGAAGCCAGCGATTTCCAATCCCTCTACCCCCCAGACACGCCCTTCTCGGGCCAACCGATCGACGCAACGATGGTCCTCGTGAAGTACACCTACTATGGCGACACCGACTTCAACGGCGGCGTCGACTTCGACGACTACAGCCGCGTCGATCTCGGCTTCAACAACAACCGCACCGGCTGGATGAACGGCGACGCTGACGGCAATGGCGTCGTCGATTTCGACGACTATTCGCTGATCGACCAGGCGTTTAACACGCAGGGTGCGACGTTGCGACCATCGCAGAACGGGCGCGGCGCGTTGAGGGTTCGCTAAACTTCCGATCTTTCCGGAATTAGCGTTGACCAATTATCGATGTCTGCAGGATGGCGAATCTGCAAGAATGGGCTCGCTTCAGTTGTCTTGATTCGACTTGCCATATTCTTTGCCGGTGGTTGGGAGGTTGGTCATGCGAAAGCTGTTGATTCGCAGCGTCATTGCGGTGGTCCTGCTCGCCTGCGCGGGTCGCGCACGAGCGATCGGGTGGGACAGCAACGACTTCCTGATCGGCGGCGGGCCGAGCTTCACGAATCGCATCGGGGTGTTCGATCACGATCTGACGTTCAAGGGATATCTCGACAGCAACTTTGTCACTGTGGCGGGAATGGATTTCGATGCTGCAGGCAATTTAGTTGCAGTCGCATCCGCGCTTCGCTCGGTCCGCGTGTACGCCTCATCAGGAGCGATCGTTGGTGGTTTTACACGACCGGATAGTTTGCTCGGTACGCCAGGCGACCTCAAAGTTGCACCGAGCGGCAACTACATCGTTGCTACGCAGAACTTCGGTGGAGGCGACGGCGCGCGCCAGTTTATTCCCGACGGAGCGTTCGTGCGGCAATTCGGGACTGGCGACATTACCGGTGCAGCTATCGTGCCTGGGAATCGGTTGTGGATTGGCGGCATCGGAATTCCAGACATTCACGTCTACGACCTCTCCACCGGCTTGCCAGTAGGAACGCTTGCTACGCCGCATAGTGCCGTTTCAATGACGTACAGCGCGAGCACGAATTCGGTGCTGTCGTGTTCCGCCGGGCGAATTCATGAAATAGACCTTGAGGGCAATGTTTTGCGAACGTTCACTGCGCCAGGCACCAGTCTCAGCTCCGCGACGCGCGGGCCGAACGGAGACGTTTTCGCAACCGATGGCATCGACGAGTCTGTGGTGCGTTGGCACGCGGATGGACAGTTTGTGGGATCCGTCTCCACCGGGAAGGTGCTCGGCGGCGCTGGAGAAATTGTGTGGGCAGGTAATGTTCCGGAGCCGGGCGCGGCGAGTGCGGTCATCGCATTGACACTCGGACTGTCACGACGGCAACGACGGACATAACGACAGATTTCGGGCTGCGTTTCGTTTGTACAACTCAATCTGAATCAGAGCCATTTCTGATGGAATGGCTCGGGTCTGGTTCTATCAACGCAGGGAGGATGGGCATGTCGCAACGTAATTCCGTATCGCACAAGTTCGCATCCAAACAGGCACCGCGTCTGCACCGAGCAGTTGTCGAAGCGCTCGAAGCACGCCAGCTTCTTACCGGAAGCCCGTATCACGATCGCGGCTGGGTGTCGGTCATCGTCGACAACACACTTGCCGCAGCGCTGGCACCAAAACTCGATCGGTGGAAGCAGACTTTGGTCGGCGACGGGATGATGATCGCACCGGATGTCGTTGGAGTGCTTTCGCACGATGCAGCGCCGCGGATGAACGATGAACTGTACGTTTGGAAGAACACGGCGCCCGCGCAGCCCGTGACGCTAGCGACGGCGGTTGAGGGCGCGTTGGATCAATACAAACTCGATCTTCAGGACATAAAAGACATCATCAACGCCGACTTCGCCGCTGCCGACGCCGCTGGGAGCTTCCTGTCGCACGTCATCCTCGTCGGTCACCCGACCGTGCCGTACTCCGGAGGACCCGGGGTTAATGGCGATTACAACCAGCACTATCTCAGCGCCGCGACCTCGGACTCCTACTTTGCCGATTTCGATGGGACACCCGCCACGTGGGGCGACAACTTAAATCTGGTTTCAAGCGGCGGCACTTCGCTTCAGTATGAGTTCACTACGAACGAGGGAGACCCGTTACAGCAGAACGACGGTGATGGCCGGTTCGATACGGCATTCGTTCCTGGCAATGCGATTCAAGTCACCGTCACCGGGAGCGGTTCGTTTCAGTTCGACTACACAGCGGTGAACGCCTTGGATGAAGAAGACGCGCACGAGCTTCAGAGCGACACGCTGCCGTCCGGCGCGTCGGCTGAAGACGTTCGTGCGGCGCTAAATGACATGCTCTCGCCGTTGCCCAGCGCGTTTGCGACGTTGCGACCGACCCTTCGTGCCACGGAAGGCCAAAAAATAAATGCGCGTCTTGAGTGGATTTAAGTTGATCGACGGCGTCGCCGGGTAGAGATTGGCCGCTTCCACTTCACGGAGGTGCCCGCCATGCTGATCGAACAGCTTGAATCGCGACGGCTGTTTTCCACGATCAATTGGATGAATCGTGGTTTGGTGACCGATCGCTTCAGCGAAGTGTTCGGCGCGCAAGCGAACCTCGCGCGAGGCGTGATTGACGAAGCGATCGCTCGCTGGGAGCGCGTGATCACCGATTTCAATTATTCGGACGGGACGAACACATACACGCTGCTCATCGCGATGAGCGGCACGACCAACGGCACCGGCGGCGTGGGTGGTTCGGACGACGACATCGACGGCAAACCCAGCCACGGAACCGTCGTCTTCTATCGCGGCACCGACGGCGCCGGCGCCGGCTGGTATCTCGATCCAGTGCCGGCGGACGACGTTGAATTCAACAGCACGGTTCACAACGCGTTCTCCGCACGCGCCAGCGCCGGTCGGCCGTTCACGCGCGCGGATCTGCTGACGGTCGCGATGCACGAGATCGGCCACGCCCTGGGGCTCGATTCAAACGATGCGATGAACAAGTTCGCCACCGACACCGGCGCGATCGACACCGGCAGCGCGCACCTCTGGGCATTCGAAGGGCCGTCGGTCAGTCATCTGTTCACGGGTTATGACGTCGGCGGCACTCACAACGGCGCGCAGCACTCGGCCGACAGCGATGAGAGCGTGTTCTACAACGGCCAGATGTGGTACGGCACCGACCATCTGATGAATCCGGTCGTGGCAACGAGCCAGCGCAACCTGATCGACAACGTAACCGCCTGGGCGATTCACGATGCGTGGGATTACGACATCGAATTGCCAGAAGTATTCGGCACGTTCTACAGCACGCTCAACCGATCGACCGGACAGTTGCTGGTGCGCGGCGCGCCCGGGCCGGCCGATCCGAGCAACGACAATATTCAGATTGGATTGCTCTTCGGCGCGCTGGTCGTCAGCGTCGACATCGGCCAGGATATTCCCGGCACCGGACCGTTGCCGGGCGTGGGAAATGTCGACGCGTTCGCCAGCGTGTACAACCCGGCCGACATCACGTCGATCATCGTGCAATCGGGCGATGGCAACGACACCATCTTCATCAATTCGATTCCCGCCAACGTCACCGGCGTCAGCGTTGAAGGCGGAACCGGAAACGACACGCTCACGCTGGGCGGCGGCGATCTGGATACCAATCTCAACGCGCCGATCACCTTCACCGGCGGATCGGGCAACGCCGACGCGATTATCTTCGACGACGACACCGACGGCCTCGGTTCAGATACTTACACGCTCAACACCAACTCGCTGGTCAAACCGGCGGGCGATTCACTGTCGTGGCTCAGCACGGAAAACGTAACGCTCAACGCGAGCGCGAACAACGACGCGATCACCGTAACTGGCACGGCCTCAACGACCGCCGTGCGCGTCAACTCGCGCGATGGCAACGACACGATCAACGTGCAGAGCACAGATATCGCATCGCCGGTCACGCTTACCACCGGCATCGGAACGGATACGGTGAACGTGAACACCGACGACACCGGCATCGCGCTGGCGATCTTCCCCGGCACTGAGAACGTGACGAACATCAACATCGGCATCGGCGGACGATTGGCGCTGGGTGGCGCGGGCGTGCCGAATTCATTCGTTCTCGTCACGACCGCGCTCTCGATCGACAACGGCGGCGCGCTCGACCTGACGAACAATTCGATGATCGTGGATTATGGCGGCGCGAGTCCGTATGTCACGATCCGCGACTACATCGCCACCGCCCGCAACGGCGGCGCGTGGAACGGATCGGGCATCACCTCCTTCGGCGCATTCCTCGCCAACCCGAGAAACACTACGCTTGGCCTGCTGACGAGCGTCGAATACTTCAGCATCTACGGCTTCGGCGCCGACTACCTGGGCCAGAATATCGACCTGAACGCGATCGTCGTGAAATACACTTACTATGGCGACACAGACTTCAACGGCGTGGTGGATTTCGACGACTACAGCCGCGCCGACGCCGGGTTCAACAACAACCGCACCGGTTGGCTCAATGGAGATGTCGACGGCAATGGCATCGTGGACTTCGACGACTACTCGCTGATCGACCTTGCATTCAACACGCAGGGTGTGGCGCTTCGCGGCCAGGGCGTTGGAGCGAGCTTGGTTCGTGTTGGCGCGCGCCGGATCAGCGGTTAGGCGGGAACGCGCGACGGCTTGGTTGCCGCCGAAATCTTCACTTGTGCGGCCGCCTTACCTTCCGCGTACGCTTCCTGCCTCCACTTCTCGGCCAGCTCTTTCTCGCCCATCTGATCGGCACCTTCCGCGAGCGCGAGAAGCACGTCTTTCGCCGCGTGTGCTTCTGGGCATCGGCGTCGGAGGATTCGCAAGGCGCCCAGCAGAGGTTCCCGCGCCTCACGATAGCGTTGCATGGCATTCAATTGTCCTCCCCAAGTCGGCGCGTAATATCGAGCCTGGTCGACCGGCATCTTGTCGCTGTCAACGGATTCAAACATCGCCTTGCAGTACGGCAATGTCTCTTCGAGCTTGTTCTGCGAGTTGAACAACGCCACCATTGCCTCCACTGAGCTAAGAAACTGCGTCGAATTTGGTCCGAAGACGCGACGTGCTCGTTCGATGTTGTCGGCGATAAGCGGTTCGGCCTCGTCGAAGCGCTTCGCCTGTATCAAAATTCGCGCGTAACTTCGCTGGGCAATAATCGTCATCTGATTGTCGCCACCAAAAGCGCTGCGGACCCGGTCGTAGTTTTCCTGAAAGAGCCTTGTCGGCTGCTCGATGTTACCCCACTCCACGCTCGCCCGAACGGCACCGAGTGCGTCGGCGTTCGCCTTTTCAGCAAGCGCGCGAGCTCGACTTTCGCGAACCAGCGCAATGCAAGTGGTTACCAACGCTCCAACGAGGACGATCAGCAGAAACGTTCCGACACTCAATCCCACCCGGTGGCGCCGAATAAACTTCTTCATTCGGTACGCGTGCCTCGGCGCGCGGGCAAGAACATCATCACCCTTGAGGTGCCTTCCGATATCGTCCGAGAGCGCACCCGCAGACTGATATCGCCGCGCGCGGTCTTTCTCGAGGCAACGCATGACGATCCAGTCGATTTCGCCGCGCACCGTCCGGCTCAACGCCTTTGGCTCGATGCGCCGCACGGCGGCGATTGAGGATGCGTTTTCTCCCATCGACGTGATGCGCGTGCTTGGGGTTGGCGGATCGAATTCGCGAATCATCTTCTGCATCTGGTCGTACGCGGCTGCGCGCAGCGTCTTCTCTTCAATCGGCGTGGTGCCAGTAAGCAGTTCGTAGAGCAATACGCCCAGCGAGTAGATATCTGAACGCGTGTCGATATCGGCGGCGTCGAAACAAGCCTGCTCTGGACTCATATAAGTGGGCGTGCCGATGAGTTGCCGGAACTCGGTGAACAGCGTGCGCTCGGTGAGCCGCGACTGCACCGCCTTGGCGATGCCGAAATCGATCACCTTTGGGATCGCGCGGTCTTCCTTCATGGTGACGAGAATGTTGTTCGGCTTGATGTCGCGATGAATGATCCCCTTCTGATGCGCGTGCTGGACGGCCTGGCAGATGGGGATGAACAACTCCAGCCGCTCGCGCGCCGCAAGGTTGTGCCGGTCCGCGTAATGCGTGATCGGCATCCCGCGGACGAGTTCCATCACGAAATACGGTCGGCCGGTATCGGTTGTGCCCGCGTCCAATACCTTGGCGATGTTGGGATGATCGAGGATCGCCAGCGCCTGACGCTCGACGTCAAAGCGGGCGATCACCTGCTTGGTGTCCATGCCGAGCTTGATGATCTTCAACGCCACCTCGCGGCGAATGGGCGCATCCTGCTCCGCGCGATAGACCGTCGCGAACCCACCCTCGCCGATCACTTCAAAAAGCTTGTATCGCCCGATGTGAGTGCCGGCGAGATCGGCGGGCGAATCACTGCGCTGCGTAAGCTGAACCGCGGGTTCTTGAAGGAAATTGCCGGCGCGATGATGCGCGTCCAACAGCGATTCAATTCTCGCGCGCAGCGATTGGTTCCCCGCGCACACGCGATCGAGATGTACCTTCCGCTGGTCCGCCGGCAGAGCAACCGTGTCGGCGAAGAGCTCCTGAACGAGCACCTCTAGATGGTCGGGCTGTGTCACGTTCCTCAAATCTGCGTTGTCAGATCTTCTCACCGCTGCGGGACGCCCTTTGCGCCGAGCGCCGTCGCGGCCCTCGCTTCAGCATACGCTTCGAGGCGCCACTTCCGGGCAAGCTCGTCCTCTCCCAGCACCTCGGCGCCTTCGGCGAGGCAGAGCAGAATGTCCTTAATCCTTTCGTGTAGATCAGGTGAACGCGTACGCAGGATACGCAAAGCGCCCAGCAGCGGCTCTCGTGCTTCGGAATGACGTTGCAGCTTAGTCAGTTGGTAACCCCACTGCGGTGCGTACCACTCCGCATGAAGTCGCGGCATCTCGTCGCTGTCAACGATCTGAAACACTTCTTTTGAATAAGGGATCGTCTCTTCGAGTCTCCGCTGGACATTCAAACAATGGACCATCAACGCCGTGGCACCGAGAAACTCCACCGAATGCTTGCCACAAACACGCCGTGAGCGCTCAATGTTGTCGGCGAGGAGTTTCTCGGCTTCAGCGAAATCGCCTTCCTGCGTAGCGAGGCGCGCCATCGCCTGCTTGGCCGAGATGGTCAGCTTGTTGTCTTCTCCGTACGCCGCGCGCAGCCGCTCGTAATTTTCCTGAAAGAGCTTGGTCGGGCGGTCGGGTGCGTCCCAGCTCACGCTTGCTCGGACCGCGCCAAGGGCATCGACGTTGGCCTGTTCAGCTAAGGCGCTGGCTCGTCGTTCTCTGATCAGCGCGATGCTCGTCGCGAAGAGCGCGCCCACGAGCACGACGAAGAACAGTGAACTAACGGTCAGACCAACGGCATGCCGGCGAACAAATTTCCTGATGCGATATGCCCGCGTCGGCGCACGCGCCAGCACGTCATCGCCATTGAGGTGCCTTCCGATATCGTCCGAGAGCGCACCCGCAGACTGATATCGCCGCGCGCGGTCTTTCTCGAGGCAACGCATGACGATCCAGTCGATTTCGCCGCGCACCGTCCGGCTCAA
>JACMJD010000457.1 GCA_014380825.1 Phycisphaerae bacterium
CCCGCGCGACATTCTCAACAACGTTCTGCACTACTTCACCGACGACAAGCTCGGCTGCATTCAGGTGCGCTGGGATCATCTCAATCGCGATGCGTCACTGCTGACCAAGAGCCAGGCGATCTTCCTCGACGGGCATTTCGTGATCGAGCACACCGCGCGAAATCGCAGCGGCCGATTCATGCACTTCAACGGCACGGCCGGGGTCTGGCGGCGATCGACCATCGACGACGCCGGCGGCTGGCAGCACGACACGCTCACCGAAGACCTTGACCTCAGCTATCGCGCCCAGCTTAAGGGCTGGCAGTTCGCGTATCTCCCCCAGTTCTTCGCGCCCGCGGAGCTTCCGCCGGAGATGATCGCTTTCAAGCAGCAGGCGCATCGCTGGACGAAGGGTTCGATGCAGACCTGCATCAAGCTCCTGCCGCGCATCATGCGATCCAAGCTGCCTTGGCGGATCAAGAGCGAAGCGTTCTTCCACCTGACCAACACTGTCGTCTATCCGCTGATGGTGCTGCTGACGGTCATGATGTACCCCGCGTTCATCTACGCCGACGGACCATGGAAAAACTGGCCGTTCGCGAAGCTGCTCTTCAGCTTCAGCCTGTTCGTACTGGCGACGTGTTCAGCGGGGACATTCTTCGTGTTCGCGCAGCGCGAATTGTTCGGCAACAAGGCGACGTGGAAATCGCTCGTCCACATGCCCATGCTCATGGCATTGGGCATCGGCGTGTGCATCAACAACACAAAGGCCGTGTTTGAAGCGATCTGGTCGGCGATCAGCCGCAAGCCGACCGAATTCGTCCGCACGCAGAAGTACGGCGTGACCGGAAAAGACCGCAACGGCTTCCGCGCGGACGGCGTCTTCACGTTCAAGCGACTGATGGTGCCGATCCTCGAGATCGCGTTTGGCGTGTACATGTGCTGCTTCATGTTCATCAGCCTGTACTACAGCTACGCCCGCGGCAGCGTGCCGTTCTTGCTGATCTTCGCCGGCGGATATCTGTACGTGGGCGTGAACTCGCTCTACGTGCTGCACCGGATGAATCAGGAAGCGCAAGTCGAACTGGCGGCGCAGACCGAAGCGCCCGAGGCGCTGTCGCTGTAGCGCTCGTGGCATGGGCGTCTCGCCCGTGCCTTTGCGGCTTGAGCCGCCAGCGCGCGGGCGAGACGGCCACGCCACGCTTAACTGCACACATTCGCTCACTGTGGCATATCTTCTGATTACGGTTGAGGGGACACCACCGATGCGCAGGCCACTTGATGGGCCGACCATCGTCGGGCGGGCGCTGGATTGTCCGATCTGGCTTGACGACAACCGCCTGTCTCGTCAGCACTGCCGCTTCGAACCGAGCCCGGATGGCGGGGCCGAATCGTGGAGTGTGATCGACCTGAACAGCAAGAACGGCACGATCGTGCGCGGCGATCGCATCAGCGCGTACAAGCTCGCCGACGGCGACGAAGTACACGTGGGCCGGGCGCGGCTGTTGTTTCATTCGCGATCCGAACCGCCGCAACGACCCAGCGCGCCCACGGCGCCGCCAAGCGGACCGGCATCGACAAAGAAGCCAGCGCCCTCGCCCGCCGACACGCTCGTGGATTCGCGGTTTCCGATTCCGCAAATCAAGCCCGAGATTGATGTCACCAAGTCGTCTGGCGAGAAGACGAAGTCGCAGCGCCCGCTGCCGTTCCAGCGTCCGCCGGCCCGGCCGAAGGTCGACGCTTCGCGGCTCACCTTGTTCAAGCGAAGGCTGCTGTATTCGGTGCAGCAGCTCCGATTGCGATGGAAGCGTCGTCGGTCGAAGTGACTGGTGTACGGTGGTACACTCCGCGTGCTCGCTGCTGTCGTCGTCGTTCCGCAAGGAAGCTCTTCATGCTCGTCCGACAACTGATGCTGCAATGCCGCTCGACGGCGCTTGTGCTGCTGGCGATCACGGTGCTGTTCTGCGGCTGCTCGTCACCCTCCACGCCGCGCGATGGAAAAGTCGGGGTGCGGTTCATCGTCACCACGCCGAAAGACACCGCCGTCACCGACACGATCTACATCTGCGGGAGCGAGCCGGAAGTCGGAACCTGGAACGGCAAGGGCGTTGCGCTTCAGCGCAGATCCAACGGTGAACATGAGGGCACGGTTCGCCTGACCAAGGGCGGCAAGCTGGAATACAAAGTCACGCGCGGCTCGTGGGAAACAGTGGAGAAGGCTGCCGATGGCGCGGACATCGCCAATCGAACGCTCGCGCTGGATAAAGATCAGGTCGTGAAAGTCGACGTTGCAAGCTGGGTCCCCAGCAAGCCTAAGCTGCCGACCGCAAGCGGCGACATCCGATATCACAAGGAGTTTCATTCCAAGATTCTCAACAACGACCGCAGCGTCATCGTCTGGCTGCCGCCGGGATATGAAAAGGACACGTCAGCGCGCTATCCGGTCTTGTACATGCACGACGGACAGAATCTGTTCGACGACGCGACCAGCTTCGCCGGCGAATGGCGCGCCGACGAGACGGCCAGGCGCCTGATCGAAGAGGGCAAGATCGTTCCGATCATCATCGTCGGGATCGAAAACGCCGGCGCCGCTCGCATGGACGAATACACGCCGACGACCGAACCGATCTACGTGGCGGACAAAAAGGCGATCGACGAAGGCAAGAAGACCAAGGCGGACGTCGAAACCGAAGGCGGGAAGGGCGAACTGTACGCGCAGTTCCTGATCACCGAAGTAAAACCATTCATCGATCAAACCTATCGCACGCAAGCGGATCGCGCCCACACGGCCGTCGCGGGCTCATCGCTCGGCGGGCTGATCTCGCTCTACATGGCGTGGAAACACCACGACGTGTTCAGCAAGTTCGGCGTGATCAGCCCGAGTTTGTGGTGGGACAATCGCGATCTGACGAAACATCTGTACGTCGATCATGACTGGATGAAGACCTGCAAAATCTGGTTCGACATGGGCACCGACGAAGGCGCCGGCCAGTACTCCGAGCGAAACATGCTGGCGACGCGCGAGCTGGCAGGCATTTTCTCGCGCGCCCGGTTGAGCGAAGACGTCGCGTATCGCTACCGCGAGATCGACAAGGCCAAGCACAACGAACAAGCCTGGGCGGAGCGGTTTGATCAGGTGTTGTTGTTTCTGTTCGGAAAGTGATGGATCGACGTGGCGTGGGGGTCTCGCCCGCGCGCCGGCGGCTCAATCCGCAGGTGTACGGGCGAGACGCCCGTGCCACGATTCCTCATCGCATGTCTTTCAGGAACGGCAGGCGTTCGCGCGTGCGCGATACAAGACCGGCGTCGACATTTGCGAAGATCACGCCTTCGCGATCGCCCGCATCGGCGATGATCACACCCATCGGATCGACCACCATACTTCGTCCCGGATATTTCAGCGTCGGGTCACTTCCAACGCGATTTACTCCGACGACGTACGCCTGATTCTCAATCGCGCGCGGGCTTGAAGCAACGTGACCCAATGTTGGATTCGCGCCTCCGGCCAGTTCGCGATCACGCAGAACATGTTGGCGCCGCGACGCGTTGCAGCGCGGAAGACTTCGGGGAAGCGGAGGTCGTAACAGACGAACGGTGAGACGGTGAACTCGTGCCAGCGGAACGTGACGATCTGATCGCCCGCTTCGTAATACTGATCTTCCGCACCAAGCGAGAATGGATGCAGCTTGCAATAGTTCGCGATCACTTCCCCGTTCGGATCGATCGCAATCGCACAGTTTCGACCAAGCTTCTCACCACGCTGCACGAGACCTGCAACAACATACGCTCGATGATCACGGGCGATCTGTTCCAGGAAGGTCTGCGTCGATCCATCATCATCAGTGATGGCAGCCACGTTCATGCTGAAGCCGGTGGCAAACATCTCGGGAAATACGATCAGCGAATCCGGTCCTGGTGGAGTGCTCGATAGCAGTTGCCAAACCTTCGCGTGACTCGCCTCACGCTGTTCCCAGTCGGCCGCGGATTGAACCATTGCAATCTGCATCGTTTGGGAAAGATTATCCGAATTGGGGCGTTTGGGCGTTGCGCGTTTGTCATTCGCGCCGCTTTCCTGCACAATGCTCCGCCCCAACTTTGAACGAAAGGATTTTGATATGTCAGAAGATACAACGACTTCAACGCCGGCAGCCGGTGGCGATCAAAACGTTCAGGTCCTGCTCGACGAGCGTGAGCTGAA
>JACMJD010000458.1 GCA_014380825.1 Phycisphaerae bacterium
AAATTCGTGCAGGTGCGCCAACATCGCCTGCGGCTGACTGCCGCGCACACGCTTGCGG
Source organism: Phycisphaerae bacterium (assembly GCA_014380825.1). Next base: position 59 of record JACMJD010000458.1, read on the forward strand.
ACCACGTCGGTGTATTGCTGGATCGTTCGATCGACTTGCTGCAGCTCGATGTCCGGCATCTGATGCATCGCGATGGCGATCGCGCCTTCGAGCAGCGCATCGGGCGAATCCATCACGGCCACTTGCTTCTTCATCAACTGGAACGCAGCGGGCGAGCAGCAAAGCGGAAGCATCGGTTTCATAGCACACACTCCAGTCGATCGATCAAAGATTTATCGACCGAACCATTCGGAATGAAGCACAATCCGTGCCGTAAACGTCCAATAAGCACTGCCGCGCGGGCATGAAGAGCCAAACGCCGGTGGGAGTAGGGTTTACAACCAAGGCATGAAACACATTACAGCGCCGAGCAGGGGTAATTTACTTCGGCGAATCAACATCAGCCAACCCGGCATCGGCGTTGGCCGCGGCCGCATGCCAGAAGCGGTGGACGCTGCGCGCTAGTTGCAGCAGCTCACCGCGACGCAGTCGGCCGATCGCGCGCGTCGTATCGAGGTTCAGCCAATGCGTCGCGCGGTCGATCGCGATCGGGCAACAACCCAGTTCCGCGGTCGCATGTTCCAACACCTCGCGCACGCTCAGGTGCGGCCGCAGATGCTGGCGATTCGTGAGAAGCTGAACAATCGAATCCGGCGGGTCGTTGAACGGCATGTTGACAAAAGTATAGGCATGAGCCCGATGCCAGAGAATTTGTTTTGGTCGCCGCGACAGCACCGATCATATCAACGCGTCAAATCACGCAGCACGAAGCGATTACGATAGACTGTCGCCCGTTCTTTCATGGATTTCAAATCACCCGACATATCGAATTCGCTACGTCAGCGCACGATGCGCTGGCGGCTGATCGTCATCTTTGCCACGCTGATCGCGTTCTCGCCAGTCGTGCGTCATGAATTCGGCGGCTGGGACGACGAACAAAACCTCACGCGCAATCCGCAGATGAACCCGCCCACGCTTGACGCCGTCGCCAGGTATTGGCGAGCGCCGAACTTCGATCTGTACGTGCCGATGACGTGGACGGCCTGGTCGGCGCTGGCGCGCGCGGGATACATGGCGAACGCGCCCTCGCCCGATGCGCATCTGAATCCGTACATCTTTCACACCGCCAATCTCGCGCTGCACGCGACGTCGGCGCTGCTCGCGTTCGAGCTGTTGCGACGCCTGCTCGGCCGCGATGCGCTCGTCGCATCGGCGGCGGGGGCGCTGGTGTTTGCAGTGCATCCGGTGCAGGTGGAAGCGGTCGCGTGGGTGTCCGGAATGAAAGACGTGCTCGCCGGCGCGCTCTCGCTGGCGGCCATCATCCTGTTTCTCGATAGCTCGCGCGACGCGAAAACACGTTGGCCAACGTATCTGCTGGCGATCGTCACGTTCCTGGTTGCGCTGCTTTCAAAACCCAGTGCCGTGGTTGTGCCGGCGATGGTCATCGTTCTCGACTGTCTTGTTCGCGGCTCGCCGCTGCGCAAGTCAATTGTCCGATTCGCGCCCGTGTTGGTGATCGCACTCGCCTGGGCGATCTTCTCGCACTTCATTCAACAGGCGAAGCACATCGACGCGGTCGTGTGGTGGCAGCGTCCGCTGATCGCCGCCGATGCGATCACGTTCTATCTTGCGAAGATCGTCTGGCCGTTGAACCTCGGCGTGCATTACGGGCGCACGCCGAAATACGTTCTCGGCGACCACGGCGCGCGATGGACGTTTGTCGTACCGTGCTTGCTTACGTTCGCGCTGATCGCGTGGATCATCCGCAAGCGAGGCTCGGAAGCTTCGCGAATTGCGCTCACCGGCGCGTTGCTCCTGGTGATCGGCGTCTCGCCGGTGCTCGGCCTGCTGCCGTTCGACTTTCAGGAATACTCGACCGTCGCAGATCACTACCTGTATCTCGCGATGCTCGGAGTTGCCGTGCTCGTCGCGTGGATCGTCCGCCGCACGGAATGGCGAACGATCGTGCCAATCATTATTACGTTGCTCGGCGTGATGACCTGGCGACAGGCGCGCACGTGGCACGATGCGCTGAGCATCGCCGAGCAGACGGTGGCCGTGAATCCCTTGCCCGGCGTGTGGAATGACCGCCTGACGAAACTGCTGCTTGAACGAGCCAACGCGCAAGCCGATCAAGGCGACGACGCGAGCGCGATCGCCACGTATCGACGAGTCATCGCGCGCGACGGGAAGAATTCGATCGCGATGTCGAATCTCGCCAGCGTTCTGGCAAGCGATGGAAAGCTCGACGGAGCGATCCCGCTGTACGAACAGGCACTCCGTATTGATCCGTCTCTCGAATCCGCCCGCGTCGGCCTGGAGCGGGCTCGGTCGAACACGAATCCGCGATAACTTGAGTTTTCAACCGACTGCCCGTAGCTTTTCCGCTCGTATGGACCTGCTGCTGTCGATAGCCATCTTCACCGCCATTGGTGCGGGGTTCGTCCTGATCAACCTGGTCGCCGGCGCGTTCGCTCGCCCGAGCGTGCCGTCGCCGGAGAAAGCCGCCGTCTACGAATGCGGCGAGCCGACGATCGGCAATTCGTGGGTTCAGTTCGATCTGCGCTTCTACATTGTCGCGCTGGTTTACCTGATCTTCGACGTCGAAGTTGCGCTCTTTTATCCCTGGGCCGTCGCATACGGCGCGGCGGGTGAACTGGGCAAACAGCTCGGCATGAGCGCGTATGAGATCCGCCAGGTTGCGCTCGCCGATATGCTGTTCTTCTTCGGCGTGCTGATGGTCGGCTTCGCGTATCTCTGGCGGTTCGGTTACCTGGACTGGGTGCGATCGGCAGCGACCACGAGTCTGAAGATCGACTACGAGCCCGGCATCGACCTGCGCAGCGTCGCCCGCATCGACCGCCCGATCTAACTTTCCAGCTCACATGAATACGCGACGCGCAGCCGTCATCGTCATGCTGGTGACGCTGATCGCGCTGGCGCCCGTTGTCTCTCACGAATTCACCACGTGGGATGACAACTACAACCTGCTTCAAAACCCGCACATCAATCCGCCGAGCGTCGATGGATTGAAACACTTGTGGACGAACGCGTGGATGCACTTGTGGGTGCCGCTGACCTACACGATTTGGTCCGCGATCGCGGCCTTCAGCTTTGATCCGCATTGGTTTCACACCGCGAATTTGCTGATTCATCTGATCGCGGCCGTCACAACTCTTTGCCTGCTGCGACGTCTGAAGTTCAGTGTTCACGCGTCGATGGTCGGCGCGTTGATTTTCGCG
>JACMJD010000459.1 GCA_014380825.1 Phycisphaerae bacterium
AGTTGAGATTCGCGCTGGCGCCAAATCCACTGCCACTGCCGTTCATGCTGAGCGTAAGGCTGTAGGTCTGCCCGGCGCTGGAATAATTGAAGCTGCCGATCATGCGTTCATACGAAACGATGACGGCATCGACCACCTGGCGTGCGGTTTCCGCGAGCGTGCCGAATCGCGCGGCAAAGTTGTCGCTCGCGAGGCCGCGGTTCGTCCAGATGATGTCCGCGGCATCCGCCACGGAATTCAATCCGCGACTGCTGCCGCCATCTGCCGCCGTTGCAACGGTGCCCTTGGCGGGCTTGGCGCCCGGGCGAGAGACCGTCGGCGTCGCCAGCTCGATCACATGCTGCTGCTGCATCACGTGATCCATGCACAACATCCGGCGAGTCTCCAGAGTCTCCAATCCATTGGGGAATGAAGCCGGTTTAGACGCAGGGAGACTCCGGCGACGCAACACTTTTGACATGTCTCTGCTCCGAGTGAAGGGGATCACAAATTGAGGTTTCGCCAGTCAGTACGACGGCGGGGATTAATGGATCGGCAAATTATCAATTTGCCGTCGCCATTGCAAGAACGGAGCGCGCATTACAATTAGGAAACACGGGCGGTTTGCGCCGCCTGTGAGACTTCTCTAATCGTCCTCTAATGCGATCGCTCACGCGCGACTCAGAGGTTGCTATAGATCGCCCGACTGGGTGTTGAATGCTAGATCAATTAAGGAATAGTCATCGAAGTCCACGATCCCATTTCCGTCCGCGTCGCCGTTCGACCAGCCGGTGAGGTTATTGTTGAACCCCGCATCGACGCGCGAGTAGTCGTCAAAGTCGACCACCCCGTTGAAGTCGGTGTCGCCGTAATAAGTGTACTTCACGAGCACGGCGTTCGCCGGAACGGACTGGCCATTGAACGTGCCGCCCGGGTAATCCGACCCAAGCATCGCGCCCAGCGTCGTGTTGTGCGCGGCATTGTTCTTGGCCGCGGTAGACGTGATGCCCGATCCGCTCCACGTCCCGCCGCTGCGAGCTGAGTCCATCAGCGCCTGGATCGCCGACAGCGTGGAGGCGGACGTGTCGGTCACCATCATGTCGTTATCGCCCAGATCCAGCGTGGCGTTCGGCGCCATCGCGAGGCCGCCGACCTTCAGGAGAGAATTCGTTCCGGCGGGCATGAAGACGGATGAGTTGTTCTCGATCTGCAACTGACTCAGTTCTTCGCTGCCGACGAGCTTCAGACTGGGGCCGGCAGACACCCACACGAAGTCATTTCCGCCCAGACCATCCCAGCTGAGTTTCGTCAGCACGGCCGGCAGGATTGAATACGTGGACGGCTGACCGAACGTGTGATTGATGTCGATCTTGGAGCCGTTCACGCTGACGACCAGGATGTCCGCGCCCGGCGTGCCGACCAGCGCCGTGTTGAACACGCCGACGTTTCGGTTCGTGCCGTTCTCGCCCATCAGCAGGTTGACGGCCGGGTCCGGCTGCGTGTTGATGATGTCGGGTGAATCGATGCGCAGCACGTTCGCTCCGGCCAGCAGGCTGGTCAGCGCGTAGTTTCCACTGGCATCGGCGAAGGTTGCATTCTCGCCCGCGTCCAGCGCGCCGTTGTTGTTGGCGTCGGCGTAGATGTGCGCGTTGGCGAGGGGTGCCTCTCCGGCGTCCAGCACGCCGTCGCCGTTGTTGTCGGCGAAGACGGTGCCTGATGCCTTGGTTGCGGTAAAGCGAACGGCTTTGCCGGTGCCCAGGAATGTCCCGGCTAGGATGTTTTGCTGCACGAGCAGGCGATTGGCGCCCGCCGTTCCGGCCGTCTTGATGCCCAACGTTGCGCTGGCGCCCTCGGTCAACGTCGCGTTGTTGACCGCCATGTCCACGTAGTTACCGATGATGTCGCCGTTGCGCGTGCCGGTGTTCAGGCTGAGGATCGCCTGGAACGTCACGGTTCCCTGGCTCGACGTGGGGGCGGTGACATCCGACCATTCGATGGTGAGATTGTTCCCGTCGATCCGCCAGAGTACGGCGCTGTCGGTTGCAGGCGCCGGACCGGTCGTCGACGTGCTCCAATTATCCCAGGCGACCGCGATCGCCGCCTGCGTGGGGCTCGTCGTCAGGTCACCGTTCGCCGATGACGTGGTTGTGGTCCCGAACATGATCAGGCCGTTCGGATTCGCCGAGACGCTGGTGTACGTCGTGCCGTAGAAGGTGAAGCTATTCCCAGCCGGCAGCGCGATGGTGCCGGCCGTGTCGGCCACGGCGTTGAGGAGCGTTGTCACGCCCGGCGCGCCGATCACCAGATCGATGTTCTGGAATGGGGTCGCGCTCGCTTCATAGCCGGCCGCATCGGGGCCGGGATTCAGGTCAAGCGAGAAACTCGCGGTGTAACGGTCGTCGGCCGACTCCCCCAGCGCTCCATCCTGGTCCTGATCCATCGCTGCGCTATTGTCAGCGGCGAGGATGTTCGGGCCGATCGTCAGCGAATATGGACCCTGCGTGTTCTGGGCCGGGAATGTGATGTTGAGCGTGCGGTTGGAATTCGTCCAAGTGAAGCCCGTGATTTGCGATGTCAGATCGGTCGCGCCGGGGCCGGTAAAGCTGACGAGATCCGAGGCCACGCTGAAGCTGGCGGCGTCCATCGACTCGTCGAATGTGAACGAGACGGTGCTCAAATTGGGAGTTGCAACAGCGCCGCTGGGCGTGGACGTCATGACGAATGGATCAAACAGCGCAGGGGGGACATCGAAATTTTCCGTGAAGGTCGTCGACGCGGAGCTCGCCGTACTCGCATTAATGCCGAGCCCGCGCCTGGAGAACGCCTGCCAGAGTTCCTTCTGGTTCGCGCCGCCGGTGAGCGCCACGTCGGAGGCGAGGATCGCGTCGCGCGCTTGCACGAAGGTTGGGTTCGCGCCGTGCGTTTTGATTCCGTCCATCACGAGTTTCAGCGCCAGCGTATTGCCGTTGCCCGCCTGCGTGCCGTCGTAGCCTTGGGTGATGTCGGAGTTGAACCCGTGCTTGCGGATCAGGTTCCAGGTCATGTCCCAGAGGGCGCCGACCCAGAGTTCGCCGCTGGCGTGTACTGCGGTGCTTCCGCCGTTCGAGCCGCCCGTGCCATACCAACCGAAAGTCTGGTTGTTCTTCGTAAAGTCGTTGCTGTAGCGGACCCGGCGGACGCCGAGGCCATCCGGCGCCTGGCCCAGCGCGTACGTGCCGACGCCATACGACGCGTTCTGCGCGGCGACCGAGCCGTCGGTCAGCGTGAGCAGGAGCCCGAAGTAATCGCCCCAGCCTTCGCCCATGCCGCGCGACTGGAGCGCGGTGATGCCCGAGCCCGTTCCCGTCATGCGGTTGCTGATGCCATGCCCGTATTCATGCACGACGATCTCATGATCGAGGTCGCCGTCGCGATCCGGCGTGGGTGCGTTGAACAGATACATCTGCATGCGCCCGGCGATGCCGTCAGTGTTCGAGTCGAAGTTGGCGTTGTTAAAGCCGCCGCCGTCTTGCGCGTCGGCCTGCACGCGATCGTTGCCCGCGCCGCCCAGACCGTAGTTGTTCTGCTGGAAGTTTCGCGCGACTTCGGTGAAGCCGTAACGATAAAAAATGTCGTGGATCGTGTTGTTCCAATAGAACAGATTAGTGATGGCGGCGAGCTGATTGTTCGAGGTTGTCGGTTCCTGCGAGAAGTCGATCGGGAAATCGAAATTGAGATTGCCGGTGCCGTCCGGATTGAGCGCGCCGCCTGAGGCGCGGATGCCGCCGGTGTCGTTGTTATCGCGATCTTCGTGCGAGTCGACGTTGTTGCCGCTGGTATCGGATGCGTCGCCGCCGGCGTCGCCGTCGGTGTCGTGCCAGCCGAATGGGGAGGGACCCAACTGCCACGGATTGTTCGCGACAAACCGCGGTCCTTCGTAAGGACTGGCCAGCGGCATGCCGTACACGTTGTAGGCAGCGTTGTAATCTGCGGCCTGAAGACCGGGCGAACCAGACGCGGGCGTGTTCGCGATGCCTTTCGGCGCCGTGTACGTTCCGTCGCCGAACTGGAGGACGGTGCCCGGCTGCACGAAGTAGCTGACCGAATCGGTCGTGAAGAGCAGCTCACCTGATGCGGCATCAACGTGCGTGTTGTAGTGGTTGGTTCCGCCGGGAACGTCGAGGTTATATTCCCACGCCAGCTTCACGCCTTTGCTCGTGGCGACGTAGTGGACTTCCGCCGGAATCGTCGCGGTCGATAGCTGCGCGGAGACCAGCGTCGCTTGTTGCCGCAATCCAACGGGCTGCTGCGTCACTTGCGGCGCGCGGGCTAACTCAAGCTTGAGAGACGCCGCCGCCTTTTGCAGGCCGGCGGTCACGCTCAGTTGCGGTGTCGCGCCGATGTTCTTCGGCAGCGAAACAAAGTTCCCGCCCGCGCTGAGGATTCGGCCGTCGCTCATGAGGGTCACGGTCATGTCCGTGTTCTCGACGACGAGTCCGTTGATCGATTGCTTCAGGTAAACGCGATTGATGCCGCTGTCGGCTTCGCGGTACGAATCGGCGACGATCACGCCGCGCGCGTCGGTGGCGGCCAGTCCGAACGCGGCGATGTTGCTGCGCACCCAGTTCGTCGCGATGTCGCGTGCGTCGCCCGCCGCGGGCTTGGTCAGGTATCCGCCGGTCTTGTAGAAGAACTTCTCCGCGCCGACGTAGCCCGCTTCCGGCGGCAACGCGAGCACTGATCCACCCGCCACCGCGCTGACGGCGTCCGCCAGCATCTGTCGGCGTTCAAGTTGTTCGAATGTAGCGGAACCGGCCAAGGTGGAACGCGAGCGCGAAGAACGCATTGATTTGCTCCCGAGCAGGACGCATAAAGCGTCAAAATATGATTTGCAGCCCAACGGAAGGATCACCGAGCACGACACCCTGCGGCGGCGCGGTTTCGTGCGTCTGCTCCTCCGATGGTCGGATAATCTCACAAATCGCGACGAAATTGCAAGAGGAAAGGGCGCGGATGGGGGAGAAGTAAACGACCCGTGTTAGAGAGTTTACCTGTTTAGCCGCGGCGCCCACGCCGCGCGTCTTGACGAAGACGTCGCGTAGGCGCGACGGCTAAACGTGTTTGCCGCGCGATGGTTTTTGCTGCGGCGCGGATTGCCGTCGCAGCGGCGCTCCTTGGGTGTTGAATGCTTGGTCGATCAGCGAGTAGTCGTCGAAATCGACGATGCCATTGCCGTCGACGTCGCCGTTCATCCAGCCCGTTCGGTTGTTGTTGAAGCCGGCATCGATGCGGCTGTAATCATCGAAGTCGACGACGCCGTTGAAGTCTGCGTCGCCGTAGTACGTGAATTTGACGAGCACCGCGGTGGTGTCGATCGACTCGCCGGCGAACGGGGCGTTGACGCCGTAAATGGATTTGAAGCTGCTGGCTTCGATCGCGCCGAGCGTTCTGTTTTTTGGATTCGATGTTCGCGCGGTGCTGCTGGTGAGGCCGCTGCCGGTCCAGGTGCCGTTTGCGCGGGCGGCATTGATGAGCGATTGAATCACGGCCAACTGCGTGGCGGCGGCGTAATCGAGGATCAGATCGTTGTCGAACAAGTCGAGCGTCGCACCGGCGGCGATGCTCAGCAATTTTGTCACGAGCACCTTGTTCCCGCCCGCGCTGAGCGAGGCGGTGCCTGTCACGTTGAGCGCAGTCAGATGCGGACTGGCTTCGAGCGTGAACGCGGCGCCGGCGTTGACGTTGAGCGACGAACCCGTGCCGGCGATGGTTCCCGCCAGCGTCCCGCGACGGATCTCGATCGTGTCGCTTCCCGTCGCGCCACCGCTGATCGCGGCGTGCGCGACGAAGCTCTTGGCGACATACCAAAGGCTCGCGTCGTTCAGATTGAAATAGACGAACGTCGAATCGACGTCGAAGCGCATCACGTCGGTCCCGGCCGTGCCGATGAACGCGACCGTGCCGGCGGATTGTGCGACGAGATTCGGCATCGACGTGACGAACGATGAGCCGATCGATCCCGCGGGGATGAAGTTGTTCGCGGCGTCGCGCACCTGATTCGCCTGCATCACGATGGAATAGGACCCGTCGTCCGTGCCGTCCCAAAACCCGCCGGGCGCAGCGACTTGGTACGTCGCCACGCGATTCGATCCGATGCTCGGCGCGGCGCTGAGCGAAACCAGCGACGCCGCCTGGTTGAATCCGCCCGGGCCGCTGACGCGGATGTCGTTCCCGTCGACGGTTGTTCCTTCGATCGCGAGATTATCGTGATAGACGACGCTGAATTGCCACAGCGATTGGCCCGCAACCGGACCGACCGTTCCCGGCGCGATTCTCACGTTCGGCGCAGCCGTGTCGCTCGAACCGATCGCGATTTTGAAAGAGCCGAGCGTCAGCAGCGGGATCGCGTTGTGCGTCGTGTCGCGCACCGGCGGGTCGCTCCCCTGGGGCGGCAGGATGCTCAGCGTGTATGTGCCGTTGTCGGTCGCTGACCATCCGGTTCCGGAATTGAACGCGAAGATGCGATAGATCAGCGTCTTGCTCGGCCCGCCGTCCTGGTTGCTCGATCCGCCGTTGGCGTTGAAGTCGGGGTAATAGTTGAAGTGAAAATTCGCGCCGTTCGTCAGGACGGCGTGTACATCAAGCCCGGCCGCATAACGCGTCGCGACGCCGTCGAGATCCTGATCGTCGGTGTACGTGACGGTGAAATCCGCCGACGGCGCGCCGGCAGTTCGCACGTCGGTCGCATCGAGCGTCGCGCCGGGCGGGGTGGTGTCGTTCGCGTATGTCCGAAGCGACAGCGTGAACGCAGTATGCGTCACAGTGGGCGCCGGAAAATTTGGCTCATACACCCAGGCGAAATACGTCCCCGCGCTCAGCACGCCGCCGATCGCTTCGTCGTCGGCGCCGGGTTCGAACGCATCGAACGCGGGAACCTTCTCGGTGCCGCCTTGATACAGGCCATCGTTGTTCACATCGCGCGCGAGATAGAAGTTCGCGCCGTCGGTCAATCCAGTCAGCGTGGCCGCGAGCGTCGTCGTGCTTGCGAGCGTGAAGCGATAAATGTGATCGATCGCCAGGTCAGCGAACTGCCCAAACACGGTGCGCGTTGAACCGATGGCGAGCGTGCCCAGATCCTGCGCGCGGCTGAACGTGTCGCCGGTGCCGTGCGACAAGCTCGGTCCGATCGCGCCCGTCGCCACGGAATGATTCGCGAAATCGCGCACGGCGTTGGCATTCATCGTGAAGACGAGATCCTTGGTGGCCGGGTTCGTCGCCGGTAGCAGCAACGAATACGTCGCGAGCTTGATCGCGCCGCCGGTGTTCGGATGCGCGATGCTCACGAGCGTGGCCGGCAAGCTCCACCCGCCGGGTCCGCTGACCATGATGTCGTTCGAGTCGATCGTCGACAGATCGATCGCTGAGTCGTCAACATAGCGGACGGTGAATGTCAGTTGCGCGCTGCTGCGATTGAGTTCGAACTTCTGCGCGATTGGTGCGGTCGTGTCGTTCACCACGCTCGCACGATAGTTCGCCACGTACGGACCGGTGACGGCGAACGTCGACGCCAGATCCGCCTCCGTGGGCGAACCGATCGGCGAGCCCGTGGGCGCGCCGTGATAACTGACGGCCGGGTTCGCGTAGTAGGGGACCTCCAGGCCCGGGTCGTAACTCATCAGGTCGTGCTGGAGGATTCCCGCGGCCGTGAATCGATAGCCATACGAATACGTGAACGGCCCGCGCGCGCCGTCGGGATTTCCGCGCTCGTGACCCGCGCCGATGATATGGCCGATCTCGTGCGCGAGCGTGTAATTGCCGGCGCCCAGCGAATTCTCCGCGATCGCGGTAAACGCGAGCTGGGCATTGTTCATCAGCGCAAGGTTCTCGAGCAAGCTTGCGTTGCCGCCGCCGATGTTGTTGCCGTGTGTGATCAGCGCGACCGCATCGGCGCCGTACTGGTTCCGGAGCGCGTGAGCGGAATCGAGAATGCTGTCGCCGTTGGTTTGGAGATTGATGCGATCCTGAAACAGATTATTCGTCGGCGAATACGCGATCGGCTCGGCGTGGACCAGTCGCACCGACAGCGAGATCTCGCTGTTCTGCAATGCGCGGTTCATCGCGTCGACGGAATCCTGCACCAGCGCGACGAGCTTCGCGTCGCCGTCGTGCAAGCTCGCCGACTGGGGCGTGTAGACGACCAGTAGATCGATCACCGGCGGCGCGACCGCCGCCAGCAACGCGCGCAGTTCAAGTCTTTCACAAATCGCGTCGTGCATGACGTGACCCTTTCCGGCGGTCCAAGCGACCGCCGGAAAGGATAGCATCCAGGAAACCGTGCTTCACGCGAAAAGTGCTGCCGTGCCGCGCGGTGTCCGCCCCGGCAATTCCGCACCGGCGCCGCGCAACACGCCGCTCTGCGTGTTGAACGCCTGGTCGATCAGCGAGTAGTCATCGAAATCGACCACGCCGTTGCCGTCCACATCGCCGTTGAACCAGCCGGTCTTGTTGCCGTTGAAACCGGCATCAACGCGCGAGTAGTCGTCGAAGTCGACGATACCGTTGAAGTCAACGTCGCCGTAATAGGTGTACTTCACTAGCACGGCCGTGGTGTCGATCGTTTCGCCGCTGAACAGCGCGGCGGGGCCGTTGATCGATTTGAAGCTGGTCGCCTCCAGCGCGCCCAGCGTTTTGTTCTTGGGATTCGCAGCGGCGGCGGATGAGCTGGTGATCCCGCGCGTGCCGTTCCACGCGCCACCGTTTCGCATCGCGTTGATGAGCTGCTGGACGGCGGGCAACTGCGTGCCGCCGGCGTAATCCAGCACCATGTCGTTGTCGGTCAGATCGATCTTGGAGTTCGTGCCGAGTGTCAGGTTCTGCGTCGAGAGAACTTTGTTCCCACCGGCCGCGACCGTCAGATTTCCGCCCGTGCCGAGCACGACGTTGCTGAAATGCATCGTGCTCATCATGACCGCCGAGCCGGTAGATCCGTTCTCGGCGTTCACGTTCAAGGTGTCGAGCCCGCCGGGACCGGAGATTCGGATCGGATCGGAGACTTCCGTCGCGTGCGTCGCAAGGTTGTAGGCATCGGCGCCGTTGTTGCCATTGAGGGTGAGACTCGCCGAGCGCGAGATCGGCACGTTGAACGTGTCGGCGCCACTGCCGGCGTTGATGTCAACGCTCTGCGTGCGCGTGTCCGGGATGTATTCAACGTAGTTCGTGCCGTTGAACACGATGCGGTTGCCGAACAGGATCGATCCGAAGAACTGCGGCTGGAACGTATACGTGCGCGCCGCCGAGTTAATCGAATCGTTCAAAACGAACGCCATCGGGCTCAGCGTGATCGTCTGGGCGATGTTCGCGGTGATTCCGTTGAGGCCGACGGTCGGGCTGCCGACAGTGATGATGTCGGTGGGGTTGCCCGCGGTGTTGTTGCTGACGTTCACCGGCCTGCTGGTGCGTCGAATTGCGAGCTGGTCGAGCGCGTTGCCCAGGGCGTAGGCTGTGCTCGTGATCGTCCCGGTGTGCAAGATGTGCGAGAATGGGCCGAAGCCGGTGACGGTCACCTGGCTGCCGTTGTCGTCGTGCGTGATGTTGCGCGGCACGCTGACACCGAAGTCGGCGAATCCGATGCTCGTGCTTCCCGGCGTGCCGGACACTTCGACCTGCGCTTGCACGCCGTCCGCGCCGAGCGGGCCGCCACCGAGGTTCACCCCATCGTTTCCGCCGTTGTTGAAGAAGAACAGGCGGACCTTCGTGGCCTGCACGTCGAACTTGTCGGGCTGAATGGCGGTGACCTGGCCGGAGCGCAACTGCACCTGCGAAATCCCGGTGTCGGCGAACTTCAACAACGCCGGTGCGAAGCTCTGAACGTGCGTGTACGTGCCGGCAGGGTGCGTGACGGTGACGGCGGTCTTCGTTGTCGTCGTGCCGTTGTCATCGACGACGACTTCAGTCGTGCCGCTGGAGTTGTCGACGCTGACGGTTCCGGAAATGAATTGCAGCCCGCCGACGCTGAACGCGCCGAAGAACAGCGTGTCGTTTCCGCCGGAGCTGTTGAAGCGAAGGTCTTCGGTGTTGCTGTAGAGCAGCAGGGTGTCGCTGGCGTTGCCGGTGATGATCGTGACGTTGTTGATGTCGTTGTTGTTCCAGACGATCGGCACCGGAGCCAAGTTGGTGACGCGGCCGAACGCGTTTGAGCCGGCGAAATCCATGTTCGCATTCTTGGCGACGTTGCTGCCAGCGTCGGTGACGATCAGGTTCGTGTGGCTCGGACTGTTGTTGACCGTGATCGCGCCGGTGATGAACTGAAGTCCGCCCACTCCGGCGTGGCCGATCTGCACGTTGTCCTGACCGCCGGCACTGTTGAGATTCATCACCTCGGAGTTCCGGTAGATGATCAGGTTGTCTGCGGCGGCGCCGGTGGTGAGGTTGATGCTCGCGACGTCGGCGAGCTTCCACCAGATCTGCCCCGGCGCCAGCCCGCTCAGCCGTCCGAACGCCGGATCGGCGCCGTTGTCGATGTCGCCCGAACGCGCCAAGGTGTTGCCGGTGTCGTTGATGTTGATCGTCGTGAACGACGGGCTGTTGAAGATGTGGACGTTCGCGTTGATCGATTGGATGCCGTTGGTCTGGCCGACGTTGACGGTGTCCTGTCCGCCGGCGCTGAAGAGGTAAATCGGCTGATTGGTAAACGTGCTGCGCACGTTGACGGTGTTGGCGGCGGTGCCGGTTGTCAGGTTGAGCGCTTCCAGGTCAGAGGCGTAGTTGAAGCCGGCCCAGAACGGCCGATCAAACCGCGCGGAAGTGATCGTGTATGCATCGGGATCTGGATTGGCGTTGTCGTAACAGAACACCTGGTCAAATCCCGGCCCGCCGAGAAGCTGGAAGCTGCCGCCGCCGGTGTTGTCCAGTGTCTGCGTGTAGAAGTTGAAGTCGATGAAATCGTCGCCGGCTTCGCCGTTGACCGTGACGGGCTTGCCCGCGTTGCGTTCGACG
>JACMJD010000460.1 GCA_014380825.1 Phycisphaerae bacterium
AAATCCACCACGCCGCCATCGCGAGCTTCTGGTCCGATCCGCGCGCCGCTTCGTCATGCACGGAAAACGTGATCCGCTCATACGTCAGCCCGATGTCCGCAGGCGACATGCGACGCAGGATGTACAGCGCCTTGCCGTCGCTCATGCGTGGCGGATGCAGCAGCGACAGCGCGATCACCCACGCGACAAACGTCACGAGCAGCACGCCGGTCAGCACGAACATCAGCAGTAAAGTCAACCAACCCATTCGAAGACGGATCATACGTTCGACTCGCCCGGAGTGCAGGCTTCAGCCTGCATGGCTTCAACACGTGCAGACTGAAGTCCGCACGCCGGATGAGAAAAAATGCACATGACGAGAAATTGATTCATGCACGGATCGAGGCGCGTCCGATAAATCACGAGAGGTTTCGGGTCATGGATGGCCGGAACGTGGAATGAAAATTGAAACGGGATGGCGGCGCGTGGTTCGTGTCGCGATCCTGCGCCTTGGAAGGAGTCCGAACGTGAAACAATCGATCGCGATCTTGATGTGTACCGCCCTCGTGGGATTTGTGGCCGTGGGCTGTGCGAACAAGAACAAGCCGACCGCCGACGCCAGCGTGATGGATGTGTCGACGCCCGCGCAGCCGGGTCCGAGCGCATACACGCCCGCGCCGCAGCCGATCGCGGCGCAGCCGGTCACGTATGACACGATGCCGAACAACAACAACTTCGGCGGCGGCTCAACTGCCGGCGCGCCGAGCGGTCCGTACACGGTTAAGAAGGGCGACACGCTCTACAGCATCGCCCGCACCCGCTACGGCGACGGGAAGCAGTGGCAGAAAATCACCGCCGCCAACCCGGGCCTGCGGCCGGAGAGCCTCAAGGTCGGGCAGACGATTACGGTTCCTTAAGTGACGCGATTCCCTAAAGTGCGCATACCAATCGCATAGCGCGATACGACATGTCGCACCCGGCGTAGGAAGGCGAGCTCGGAGAGCTCGCCTTCCTCTTTTTGTTTTGATCACTGCGATGTCGGCAACAGAATCGAATCACCTCCATCAAACGGCGATGCGACGATCGGACCGCCGGTGACTCCCGTCGATGAAAGCTTCGTCGTGAAAACGTTGTCACGATTTACGCCGACAAACGGGGTCTGCTCGAAGCTCACGTGACCGTCGCCGTACAGGATGTTCTGGCCGTCGCCGTCATGGTTCCGGCTGTTGGCATTTCTCATGTCGCGCGCGGATGAAGTCGACGTCACGTTGGTGACGTTGACGACACCTCCGGTATGACCGGGGTTCATGTCGGACGCGATCGCGAAGTCTGGCGACATGCTGTTGTTCCAGATCGCGCCTTGCTTGATTGCCTCATCGTTCGCATACGGATTGTGCAGGCTGTAGCTGAGATTCTTTTGGACGTCGGTCCAGTTCGACCAGTTCAGCGCGGTGTTGCTGGCGCCCCCGAAGTCCCACTTCTCGGCGTTGCTGCTTGGGCAGGTGAACACTTCAGGCGTGATGTCCTGCGTCCGCAGCAATAGAAACAACGCCGCCGTCACATCGTTCGGGACCGGCCCATTCTCTCCAAACGGATTGCTGGTCGCGGCCCCCGTGCACCAGGTTGGGATTACCTGCGTACCACCCGCGTAAATCGCTTGCGGGTAATGGCCTTTGTTGTCGCTCGCGTACAGCAATAGCGCTTGTCCAACCTGCCGAAGATTGCTCGCGCATTTGACGCGGTTAGCCGTCTCGCGACTTCGGCATGATGTCCTCATCGGCAACAGGAACGCGAGCGCCACCAGGATCAACCCGATTACGACCAGCACCTCGACATACGTAATCCCTCGCCGCCACGTCGGGCGGCGATAACGACCTCGGACAGATCTTCTGCGCGTCATCACAAGACGCTCCTTTCACAAAAGATCGCGCAGCAAACCAGGTGGCCGAGGAAGCGGTCGGCTGAATGAAACGTCGAATAAGAGAAATGAGAGCTGCCATCGCGCGCGATTCAGAATGGTGCGCGTAGCGATAGCCAACCCGTCGACGACAATCCCCGCGGGCGAGCGCGATCAATCCCAGCAACATCACCAGCGAACATCGCCGGTTGGTTGATGCCATGGCGAGTCAGACGCGCGACGGCGCGGAAAGATTCAGATCTTATTGAGATGTCGGGAGGAGGATTGAATCGTCGCCATCAAAGGGCGATTCGAAGATCGGTCCGCCGCTCAGCGCGTGCTTTTCGTTCTTGGTTGTAAAGATGTTGTCGCGTTTGATCCCAACGAACGGGTTTGTTGTAAAGCTGACGTGTCCGTCCGCGTACAGCACATTTTGTCCGTCGCTGTTGTGGTTGCGACTGTTGGCTAGCTTCATGTCTTTTGCGGTGGACACAGTCGTGACTGTCGTAACATTGATCGTGCCACCAGTATTGCCCGGATTCATGTCGGACGCGACGGCATCCTCCGCCGATGGGCCTCGCCAACCCATGAAACGCGATCTCATCGCAGCTTCGAACCCGTCGCTGTGGTATCGATTCTGAACGCTATAGCTCAGCTGTCGCCGGACATCGCTGAAGTTCGACCAGTTCAGCGCGGTGTTCCTTCCGCCGCCGAAATCCCACTTTTCCTGATCGGTGCTTGGGCACGTGAATATTTCAGGTGTGATGTCCTGCGTGCGAATCAGCAGAAACAGTGCGGCCGTCACATCGTTTGGCGCGGGTCCGCGCGGACCGAATGGATCGGTCGCCGCCGCGCCGGTGCCCCAAGTTGGGATTACTGTGGTGCCGGGCGCGTGAGTCGTCCGAGGATACGCGCCCTTGTTGTCGTTCGCGTACATCTGCAGTGCTTGCCCGATCGATCGCAGTTGGCCAGCGCAGATCTGCCGATTCTTCGACTCGCGCATGCGGATCAGGATCGGAAGCAGAATCGCGACCAGAATCGCCAGGACGACGAGGACGATCAGCAATTCAAGATAAGTGAACGCACCGGCGAGCCGAGTTGTTCTCCTTCGCGGCATGTTTTCCCCGGTTGATCCTCACGGTACTCGCGGCGCGCAGCGCGCCAAAACCAAAAATAAGAAATTTTGGTCCACGATTTCAATTGAAATTCGCAGATTCCTAAATTGCGCTGCGCGCCGCGCGCTCGGCGCGCGCAACAAGGGAAGTACTTGTGGGCGCGCCCATGTCGCGCGCCGCGCGAGTTCTTTGAAAATCCGAATGCATCAATTTGCAACACCATGCAACATATTTTTTGTTGCGCACGCACTCGATTTGGCAAAGCGAACCCATTGCGAAGCTGGGCCGTTTACCCCCGCATCAACGGAATCCCTGCTCGCGCTTGCCCTTTTCTTTTCCATCCAGCCAACCGTCCGGGCGATTCCCGAACGTATGCGGATGCGGGTTCGCTGTTGGGGCGGCCCAGCGGATGGAGTTCTCGATGATCTTTAGGACGTTCGCGTTGTGATACGTCGGATAGGTTTCGTGACCCGGTCGGAAATAAACAATTCGACCCGCGCCGCGACGCCAGGTGCACAGGCTGCGGAAGACTTCGCCGCCGGTGAAGCTGCTGATCATGATCGTTTCTTCGGGCTCGGGGATGTCGAAGTATTCGCCGTACATTTCTTCTTTGTCGATGATGAAATGATCGTCGACGTCCCTCACGATCGGATGGCCGGGGCGCGTGACCCACAGCACTTCGCGATCATCGCTTTCGCGCCACTTGAGGTCGCAGGTGGTGCCCATCAGCTTCTTGAAGATCTTCGAGAAGTGCCCGCTGTGCAGCACGACCAGGCCCATGCCGGTTTTGAGGACGCGCTGATAGCAGCGCTCGACGACCAGATCCACCGCCTCGGCGTGGGCCATGTGTCCCCACCACACGAGCACGTCGGTGTTTGATACGACGTCTTCGCTGAGCCCGTGTTCCGGATCATCCAGCGTGGCCGTGCCGACTTTCAGATCGGTGCTCTTTCGCAGCGAAGCGGCGATCGCTTCGTGAATTCCGTTGGGATATATCTCCGTCACCTTCGGATTTTTCTTCTCGTGACGAAACTCGTTCCAGATCGTGACTCGGATGGCCATGTGTGGTTGCCTCTTACTTCACTTCGCGGTTGAGCTGATGACCGACTGAAGATCTTCAAAAAAGTTCGGGTACGTTTTGCCGACGCACTCGGCGTTGCGGATGGTCACGCCGCCGATGCGCGTGCCCGCCACGGCGAAGCTCATCGCCATGCGGTGGTCATCGTAGGTGTCGATGGCTGTGGAGGAAAGTGCCCCAAGGGACGCGGTTGCATTTTCGGGCGGATTGAAGATGAGCGTGTCGTCATGTTCGATTCTTACCGTAGCGCCGAGCTTGGTTAACTCGTTTGACAACGCGGTTAACCGATCGGTCTCTTTCACGCGTAGGGTATGAAGCCCACGGATGACGGTTTCGCCTTTCGCGAAGAGGCCAAGCACGGCCAAGGTTTGCGCCGTGTCGGGCATTTTCGATAGATCGACGTCGATGCCTTCGAGCGTTTCGGTGCCGCCGACCGTGATGAAATCTTTTCCGAAGATCAGATCCGCGCCCATGCGTTGCAGCACGTCGGCGAAGCCGACATCGCCTTGAAAGCTCGACTTGCCGAGCCCGTCAATCGTGACTTTCGATCCCGGATTGATCGCCGCCGCGGCGAGGAAATAGCTGGCGTTGGAGGCGTCGGGTTCGACGCGATAGTTCGTCGCGCGATAGTGATGTTTCGGAATGACGATGCGCTTGGGCTCGCCGTTTTTCGGATCGCGCGACAGCTCGGGTGTGACGCCGAACTCGTCCATCAGCCGCATGGTCATGGCAACGTATGGCCAACTCGTCTGGTTCGGCTCCAGATCGATCTGCACTTCGTTTCGCGCATACGGCGCGACCATCAGCACGGCCGATAGAAACTGCGACGACTGCGCGATGGCCGGCGAGCGCGCGATTCCGCCGGGCAAGCCGCTCGCGTTCACGCGCACCGGCGCGAAGCCGGCGGCGTTCAGATACTCGATTGACACGCCGAGGTTCTTCAGCATGTCGACCAGCGGACCGATCGGTCGCTGTCGCATCCGCGCGACGCCGTCGAGATCGAATCGGCCGGTACCGAGCGAGCACAGCGCCGTGAGAAACCGGATCGTCGTCCCGCTGTTCCCGCAGAACAGCTCGGCGATGTTGCGATCGATATGCCCGCCACGCCCGTGAACGCGAACGGCGCGCGCGTCATGATCCATGCCAAGGTGAAACCCCAGCCGCGCGAGACCTTCGAGCATCACCTCCGTGTCATCCGCAAACAGCACGTTCGACAGATCGCAAACGCCATCGCTGAGCGCGCTGAGCACGAGCGCCCGATTGGTCAAACTCTTCGACCCCGGTGGCGTGACCGTCGCGTCGAACGGATTGGTGATGGGTTGAAGCGTGATGTCGCTCATAAGACCGATTTCATCGTAGCGATTGATGGCGATGCGCGAAGGAATCGCGGGAATGAGGAGATGGTATAATTCCTACCGATGACGGAGAATCGACCAGCGCCGACGCTCGATTATGCAAAGAGCGAACCTCGCCGACCGCTGCTCTCGCGCATTCGTTTCGGCACGATCGGTCTCGCCCTCTCTCTGCTGACCTCAACGACCATGTTCGCATTCGGACTGATCATTCAGCCTGCGTTCAACATCGACAGGCACAACTTTGGCAATGCGTGCCTACTCTGGCTCAACGTTCCGGCGTTGATTGCGGTCGTCATGTGCGTCTGGGGAATCGCACAGGATCCGAAGTCGGGCATACCGTACCTCGGCATCATCGTAGCTGTACCGTCCGCGATCTTGGCACCGATGTTCATGTGCGCGTGAGCGATTCGAGCGTGCGATGCAGATCGGGGTGATGAAAATCGAATCCAAGCTCAGTCAGCCTTCGCGGCATCGCGCGCCGTCCGGTGAGCGCGAGCACCGGCTCGGTCCGCAGGAAAAGACATCCCAGTCGAACCATGATCGCCGGCACCGGCGGACTCCACGGTCGAAGCACGGCGCGGCGAAGTTCACGCATGAAATCCGCGTTCGTGACCGCATTCGGAGATGCGGCGATGTAGAGTCCACTCATTTGCGCGTGGTCGATCGCCTGCAGCTTAATCCGCACCAGATCGTCGATGTGAATCCAACTGATGTACTGCCGTCCATTGCCAACGGCTCCACCCAAGAAGCACCGCGCCATCGTGGCGAGCATTTTTAGCACACCGCCATCGCGACCGAGGACGAACGGCATGCGCAGCAGCACGCGGCGCGTGCGCGGTGTCGGGATCGATGCGAAGGCACGTTCCCACTTCGTGGCGGTATCGACGGGAATTCCTTCGCCGACGGGGGATGTCTCATCGCAGATGGAATCACCGCGATCGCCGTAGATCGCTGTGGTTGAAGCCTGGATCATAATCGCTGGCGGATTGGCGCAACGATTGATCGCTTCGCCTATCGTGCGAACGGCGTTCTCGCGCGAGCGGTCGATCTCATCGAGCGCGCGGCGCGTGTAACGGCAATTCACGTTCTTCCCGGCGAGATTGATCACCGCATCGGCGCCGTCGAGCTGACGCAGCCACGTGTCGGCGACGGTACGACCGTCCCATCGCACGTCCCGAATTTGTCCGCGCGGGTCGCGCGGACTGCGCGTAAGGATGACGACATCATCGCCGCGCGCCGCGAGTGCATCAGCAATCGCGCAACCGATGAATCCGCTTCCGCCCGCGATGACAGTGCGACGTTGCTTCATGACGGCCTAAATCGTGGCTGCCAATCCATACACGAGCACAAAGTAGACGATGACGACGTTCAGCGCGACATACGCGAGGGAAAGCGATCGCGTTGTCAGGAACGGTTTGGCGTCGAAGATCGTAAACCCGATCGCCAGTCGCGCGCCCCAGAACAGCGCGATGAAGGCGCAGATCGCGCGGGCGAGCGGAGCGCCGGAGCTGAGCGTCGTCGGTTGCGCCAATGACACGACGCCGAAGCCGACAATCGTGGCCAGCACGAATGCGCCGTGGCTCCAGATGATATGACGCGTGAGCCCATTGAGTGTGACCAGGTTGTGCCGCCAATCCAGGACCAGCGTCATCACCACGCCCGCCGACGTGATGCCCAGATGCATGATGCCGGCGAGCATCAGCAACAGGGGGAGATGATCGACCAGCGCGCGCGGCAATGCGTGCAGCGGCTGGACCATCGGCAGCATCACGTTCATGACGAACGGTCCGTGGAACAGCAGTGGGATCGGAAGCAGGGCGACGACCGCGGTGAAGATCCACCCGCGCCATCCGCGACCAAGTCCGGCGCGCCGAACGATCGTGGATCGTTGCGCGAGGAGACCGGCGCCTTGCAGCAGGAAGTAGAGCGTGGGCAAACCGTATCCGCCGCGCGCGGGAATGGAGATGGCGATGTCATGAACGAGGCCCGAGGCGAGGAACGTGGCGATGAGCGCGGCCAGCGCGCCGGCGCGAGGTCGCAGCGGTTCGAAGATGAATTCGCGCGCGAGAACGACGAACGCCGTATTCCATCGCCGGCCCCACAGTTCGCCCAGCGACGTGGAACGACCGGGCTCGAGCATGAGAGCTTCCGTGTGCACACCTCTCGATTGCCAGATCAGCGCGACCAAGTGAAAGAGCCCAAAGTGTACGAGCAGGACCAGGCCGATCATCATGCTCCACCCGCGCAGCAGCGGAGCGCTGATTGCGTGTGGTACCAGCCAGAGCAGAGCGGCGCCGATCAGCATCTTGATACCGACGACCGACCACTCGCGCCGCGCCGGCGGCGGCGCATCGCGCGGGCCGAGGAAGCGCCGAGCGTCCATGCCGGTCCAGAGGAAGAAATAGCCGAGTGAGCGATGGATGCCGCGCGGACCGGGCGCCGACAAGAGAGTCAGCCACTTGCACGCGTAGAAGATCGCGAACGCGATCGTGAACATGTACGACCAAGGCGGCAGACGCCGGGCGAAGATCAGCGCCAGGATCGGCAAAACGATCAATGGCAGCCAGCGAACGATCGAGCGAAACTGCGAGCGGTCCCGCTTCGGCCCGATCGAGCAACTGCCGCCGCTGATGCGATATCGGTTTCGCGCGAACACGCGATAACCGAATCGCAGCATCGCGTTGATGCCCGGCCAGCGCGCCATCGTGCAGATCGGGCGCAGCCACGGGTAGGCGGACAGGATGAAAAGGACTGCGTCAATGCCGCGATAAACGATTCGATCAGCGTGTCGATCCGGGCCGGCGACGTATAGCTCGCGCATCAGGTCGTCGATCGTCGCGCCGGTGAGTTCCAGCGCGGCCGGCGAATGCAGCCCCATCAGCTTGAAGCCGCGGCGCTGAAGCGTCGTGCGGAACCGCCGGGCCAGGGCGGTGCAGAATCCGCAGTCGTCGTCGTAAAAAATCGCGCCGCGGCCGATGTCCATGTTGGAGGTATTCGTCGTCATGATGCACCTATCGCGTTGCGGAGTTGTGACTGCGGATTGCGGATTGAAAAGCTTCACCATCCGCAATCTGCAATCCGCAATCGTCATTCCTTCACCGTCCGCATCGCTTCAACCGACGCATTGCTGACCGGCAACAGCGGCAGGCCGCTTTCGATCACGCTCCTGCGACTCTTGCGACGGATCTTGGCGAAGTTGAACACGTTGAAGAAATGCATCCCGCCGAGGATCAATAGCACCAGGCCGATCTTCGTGCTGAGGAATTCGAATGCTTCTTGTGTCGTGCCCGGCTTGTCGCCGTACTTCAAAGCGAGCGTCACGTAGCCGATGTTGATCAGGTAAAACCCGACCACCCGCAGGTGGTTGACGGAGTCCGCCACCACTTCGTCGCCGTGAAACGCTTCAACGAGGAACACGCGTCCGTTGCGATGCAGCGTTCGAGCCACCCACATCGTGAGAGCGACGCTGACAAACAGATAGATCACATAACTGGAGGTAACGGTGGTCATGGCGGCACTCCATCTTGCGAATCGTTCGGACAGTCATTTCTGTATACACAGAAGCGACGACCGAAAAAAATTTCGCTGGACTACGACATCGCTCCCAGCATCCGCACAACCTTGTCCCCCATCTTCACCGTCTTCACGACGGTCGGCGTGGGGAGCTTGCGCGTCTGGTCGTACCAGGCGCTCATCAGCTCGAAGAACTGGAGCATGTCGTTCAATCGATCGCGCGTATACGCATCGGCTCCGCCGGCTTTCCTGGAAGCTGCGACCGATTCGCGCAGCAGGGCAAGGGTCGGATCGCATTCGCGTTTTTTGCGCTCGTCGAGGATCAGCCGGAACATCTCCCAGACGTCTTTCATGCATTCGAAGTGATCGCGGCGATCGCCCATCACGTGGGCGACGCGCACGATGCCCCAGCTCTGCAATTCGCGCAGGCTGTTACTAACGTTCGATCGCGCGACGCTCAGCGTCTGTGCGATCTCCTCGGCATCCAGCGGCTTGGGCGCCAGGAACAGCAGGGCGTGGATCTGCGCGACGGTGCGATTGATGCCCCATCGCGTGCCCATCTCGCCCCAGTGGAGCACGAACTTCTGCATGATCGGAGTCAGTTCCATCGCCGTCCTTCTCTTATTTCTGTCTGAACAGAATATACAGTAAGAACGTTGATCAGGCAATAGAATTCCGGGGTGGGGTGCGGAATTGCGGTCGCAAGTTGCGATAGCGAAGGAAGTTAAAGGATAATCAAATGATGCGGTACGCATCGTTCCTGCTGGTCGTCTTCGCCGTGGCTTGCCCTCTTCGCGGAAGTGGGCCGCTGGCGGAGGCCGTTCGCGAGTATTTCAATGCAACCACGCCCGAAGGTCGAAAGTCCGCGGTCGCTGAGACTGCGTCGACCGCAATCGATGGCGCACAGCTTTCGGCGGCGCTGCACCGCGCCGTCAATTTCGAGTCCTACAAATCGGGAGAACAAACCGTCGCGATTCAACTCGAAGACGGATCGACGCGCACCGTCTTCGTTCGCGTGCCGAACAACTACTCGCCGCAGCGCGCCTGGCCGATCATCCTTGCGTATCACGGGACGGGTGGCGGGGGACATGATCTCATCGAACCGATCGTCCGCCTGCTCGGCAACGAAGCCGAAGACTTTCTCATTGCTGGTGTCGATCAATACCAGCCCAACAACGTCGACTCGAAACGAAGCTGGCGGCCGGAGTATCGACTCGTGTTTCAGGATCTCAAGCGGCACTTCAACATTGACAGCGACCGCATCTACACGACCGGATTCTCCGGCGGCGGATACGTCGCGTGGTCGATGGCCATCTTCTACGGCGACGAAATCGCCGCGACGATTCCGGTCGCAAGCGCCTTCGACGCCGCGCCCGAGATTCCCGGCATGTGGGAGATGCTGCTGCCGAACGTGTCGAACACGCCGGTGTTGAATGTGTGGGGAGCGAACGATCGGCTTCAGGTGCTGGGGATCGATCTGACCACGCCGCAGGGGACGAATCACGAGCTGAACCAGAAGCTGATCCCGATCGCGAAGATGATGAATCTGCCGATCACGTCCTTCTGCGTAAAGGGCGGCGGGCACACGTTCGAGCCACCTCGCAAACAGACGCTGGAGATGCTCAAGAAGAAACGCGAGCAATATCCACGCGAAGTGAAGAAGCGTTTCCGCTATCTCAACCAGGCCCGCGCGTATTGGCTGGAAGGTTTGGCATGGGATGGCGACCAATGGGGCCTCGGGCCACGAGAGTTGCCGGATAAACAGGGTCAGACGCGCGAGCGAGCGATCGCGGAAATGCTAGAACAGACACTGGGCTCACTCCACGGAAAGATCGACCGACAGGACATCACGATCAATTCCTCGCATCTCGGCGAGCTTGCGGTTTGGTTTGGCGAGGGGATGATCGACTGGACAAAACCGATCCGCGTCACGGCGAACGGCAAGGTTGTGTTCGAAGGACCGATCGAACGCGACGTGCGGGTGGCGCTCTCGCAGGCCGCGCGAACGCGGGACTTCGAGCGGCTTCGCTGGGCGGGATTGAAAATCAGCAAAGACGGCTCGGCACGATTGATCGATCCAGATAAAGACGAATTGCCCGCGGTGGTTTGGGAGAAACCGCATTAGCCGCGAGCGGCAAGCTGAAACTTTTCGTCCGTCTCAGCGTCCCACATTGCATTGAAAGGAATGATTCCATGCGCACGATCTGGCAACATTTTCTGATCGCAAGTGCGGTCGCCGCTGTACCGTTGATGATGGCTTCGCGATCGCACGCTCAATCTGACAGCCAACCGCGTGCCGAAGCCCCAGCAAACGCCAAACCCGCCACTGAAGTTCCCGTCAAGCAAGTCGTACTCTTCAGCTCCGGAGTCGGGTATTTCGAACACTTCGGCAGCATCCAGGGCGACGGCTCGACCGAGCTGCGGTTCAAAACGAACCAGATCAACGACATCCTCAAGTCGCTCATCCTCCAGGACTTGGACGGCGGACGCGTGACGACGATCACGTATCCCTCGCAGGACCCGATCGCCAAAACACTTCGCAGCTTTCAGATCGACATTACCGCGAACCCGCCTCTGGCGGATCTGCTCAACCAGTTGCGCGGCGCGAAGGTCACGCTGAAACTGGCCGATGCGACGATCACCGGCACGATCCTCGGCGTCGAGAAAAAACAGAAACCTGTGAACGACAACAAGGCTGTCATCGAGCGGCCGGCGCTGAATCTGCTCGTGGGGTCGAGCATCAAGTCGATCTACATCGAGGACGTGAATGAAATCATCCTGGACGATCCGCAGCTTCAGGAAGAGCTGACCAAAGCGCTGAGCGCGCTGTCGGCGGCGCGGGATCAGGATAAGAAGCCGGTGCAGATCAATTTTTCCGGCAATGGCGAGCGCCGCGTGCGGTTGGGCTACGTCGTCGAAACGCCGGTGTGGAAGACGAGCTATCGCCTGATCCTGCCCGACGATCCGAAGGAGAAGGCCGCCATTCAAGGCTGGGCAATCGTCGAGAATCAGACTGACAACGATTGGAAAGACGTGCAGCTCAGCCTGGTAAGCGGCCGGCCGATCTCGTTTATTCAGGATCTGTATCAGCCGTTGTACATCCCGCGGCCGGTGGTGGTGCCGGAGCTTTTCGCGAGCTTGATGCCGCAGGAATACGACGCGGGGATGGCGGATCGTGCTGGGGCGGAGCGGATGAAGATGGGACGGGCAGAAGGAAAGGCGCGTCGCGGTCCAAGTGAAGCGCCAGCCGCCGCTGCGGCGCCCTCTCTCGAACAGCAGGGACAGAGCTACAACGACTACGGTGGCGCGTTGGCTAGGCCGATCGACCCGATTGCGTCCGTCGCGTCCGTCGCCTCGGCTGCAAAGGTCGGCGAGCTGTTTCAATACACCGTCGGCAACGTTTCACTGCCGCGGCAGAAAAGCGCGATGCTGCCGATCATCACCGATCCGATTGAGGTCGAAAAACTTTCCATCTACAACGCCAACGTGCTCGCGAAGAATCCGCTCAACGGCGCGCGCGTGAAGAACACGACTGATAAGCACCTGCTGGCCGGGCCGATCACGGTGCTGGAATCGGGCACGTATGCCGGCGACGCGCGAATCGATAACGTGCCGCCGGGACAGGAACGGCTGCTGAGTTACGGCATCGATCTTCAGATGCTGGTCGACGCGACTAAGAACAAGAACGAGAGCGCGCTGCAAACCGGCAAGGTCGTCAAAGGCGTGCTCGTCATCACGCGCAAGAATCTGGCCTCGCAGGATTATGTCGCGGAGAACAAGAGCGACAAGGCGAAGGCCCTCATCATCGAGCATCCGCTTCGGCAAGGCTGGAAGCTGGTCGACACGGAAAAACCGATCGAAACCACGCAAACGCTGTATCGATTCAAAGGCAGCGTCGACGCGAAGAAGAGCGCGATCTTCACGGTGAAGCAGGAGATCGTGCAGAGCGAAGAGATCGCGATCCTGCCGACCAACGTGACCGCGCTCGATTTCTACAGTCGCGCCGGCGAGATTCCGCAACCCGTGCGCGATGCGCTGATCAAGGCGATGCAACTGAAACAAGCATTGGCCGACACCGAGCGACGGATCGCCGAGACCGAGCAGCAGGTGCAGACGATCACGCAGGAACAGAATCGCATCCGCGAGAACATGCGCACGGTGAATCAGCAAAGCGAGTATTCCCAGCGACTGCTCAAGAAGCTGAACGACCAGGAATCGCAAATCGAAAAACTTCAGACGCAACAGGAAGAATCCCGCAAGCAGCTCGAGCAGCAACGCCGCGATCTGGAAAACTATCTCAGCAACCTCACCGTGGGATAAACGGAAGTTTTAACCGCAGATGAACGCAGATAGACGCAGATTGAGAAAGAGCCAAATCAATCTGCGTTCATCCGCGTTTATCTGCGGTTCCAATCATCTTCTGATTTTGAATCGCGCATCCGAGCCGATATCGTTCGCTCGCCGCGATGATCACTTCCATTTTGCTGAACATTCTCGGGCCGATCCTGTTGATGATCGCGCTGGGGGCTTTGCTACGCGTCAAATTCGGGATCGATCTGCCGACGCTCAGCAAGCTGAACATTTATCTGCTCACGCCCGCGTTCATCTTTCGGCACGTGGCGTACAGCAAGCTGACCTGGGCGAGCATGGGCGGGATCGTGACGATCACGATCGTGCAGGTGCTGACGCTGGGTGTGCTGATCTGGGGCATCGGCCGGGCGCTGCGCGTCAGCCGCAAGACGCTGTGCGCGATCGCGCTGGCGGTGATGTTTTACAACAGTGGGAACTATGGCCTGGCGCTGGCGGAGCTTGCGTATCCGAGCGACTCGCTGGCGAGCGGCGCTTCGAAGAACGGCGGGGCGGTGCAGGCGTTTGTCGTGCTCGTGCAGAACGTGCTGACCTTCACCGTCGGCCTGGCAATTGCGGCATCGGCGACCAAGACCAATTGGAAAGAGATCTTCAAGAAGCTGATGCATATGCCGGTGCTGTATATGCTGACCGCGGCGCTGGTGGCGCGATCGTGGCTGGGCATGGACCCGGCGAATCATTTGCCG
>JACMJD010000461.1 GCA_014380825.1 Phycisphaerae bacterium
AGGCGCTTTCGCCATATCTCGGGAAGGAGATCGATCCGACCGCCGGCATTCGAAACGACTACGCGAAGGTGATTCGCAATTGCCCGTCGTGGGACCTGGACGCGATGAGTCTGAATTCCGTGACGAACGATTACTATCCCGGCTACGGCCAGAACTTTCGCCTGTTTCTCGGCACCGGTCGGCCCGCGGAAGGCTCGATGAAGGCGACCGTGAATCAAACCGCGGAGTGGCTTTCGACTGGAATCAATCCGACTGCCGCGCAGGGTTACGCGGTGGGCGCCGTCAAGCTTTCGCGCCTTCGCAACATCACCCGCCGCGTGATCTGCGGCGACAGCGTCGACAACCACATTGGCGTGAGCAACACAGTCTTCGTGCCCGGCTTCGGCAATCCGTGGGATTTTCCCAAGCGTCAGAATAACGACCCCCAGTTCCAACTATACTTCGCGACCGGCGCGCCGAATCGTCATGGCGGCAACCCGCAGGATGCGAATCTGACCAGCCGCCGCAAAGGGCTGGCGCGCGCGAATTACCTGATGGGCGACGGTCACGCGGAAACGATGGATTACGTCACGGCGCTCAAGGCGCTGTCGACGCTAGGCAACTGATTTTCAACGCTGAACAAATCTAAGCGGAGGAAGAAATGAGAAATGTAAATCGTCAAATTGTGAAAGCGGTCTATGTGGCGGCCACCCTCGCTTGCGCGCACGCGCAGGCGGATGTGATCTCAACGTTCGAGTCTGGCGCGATGGACGGATATCTCGGCGGGTACGACGTGCCAAACTACACCGTCGCACTCTCGAACCAGTTCGCCACCGATGGCAACAGCGCGCTGCAAATCACTGACACGCGCGGCGCGTTCAACGTCGGTGGAATGATCTACCTGCAAAACTCCGGACCCACCGCGGCCAAGTTCGCCGAGTTCATGCAGAGCACGACCGTTCTCTACGACATGACATGGATGCCCGGCACGAGCGGCTACGCGCTCTCGCAGGCGGGCCTGAAGCGGCAGAGCGACGGCGCGTTCGTTCGCAGCGGCGCGAATCCGCCGCCGCAACCGGGCTTCGCTTATCAGATGGGCGTCAGCCCGATCAACATGACCGCGCCGATCACGCAGACGTACATCTACAACTTCGGCTCGGTCGGATTCGATTTCGGCGCCAGCACTTGGATGCAGATGTGGCTGGTCGGAAACTCCGGTCAGAACGGTTCGGGCAACATCGGCACCGCCGGCCCGTACACTACGTATCTCGATAACATCCGCGTGCTCAAGCAACTGCCCACCGATCCAAGCTGGCAGACGAACGGCGGCGGCGCGTGGACGAACGCAGGCAACTGGGCGAACGGCGTTCCGAATTCGGTCGATGCCCGGGCCACGCTCGCGCCGGTCATCACCAGCGCCAGCGCGACCATCACGCTCGACACGAATGCCACCGTCGGACAGTTGGTTTTTGATGCCGTTCAAACCAGTGCCGGCGCCGCCACCGTGGCGCGATCGTACATCGTGAACGGCAGCGGCACGATGCACTTCGACGTGACAAGCGGGCGCGCACAGCTTTTCGCGTTCAATCAGTCGGGCATCAACATCGCGGTTGTCAAGCCATTCCACGAGCTCAACGTGGCCGTGGTGACGCACGATGATCTGCTTGTCGATACCAGCACCGGCGCGACGCTCACGATGGGCGGCCCGGTTGCAATCGGCGCGGGCACCACGCTTTCCAAATCCAGCGCCGGCACGCTGAACCTCAACGGCGCCGTCACCGGCGGCAGCCTGCAACTTCGCGGCGGCGTGACGATCATCAACGCGAACGTCGACGTCGCGAACCTCACCGTGATGGGCGCATCCATCACCAGCGTGAACGAAACACCCGGCGGCGATCGCATCGTCCGCACCGGCGGACTTACCGTCGACGGACTGCTTAACCTGGCCAACAACGACATGATTGCAACCGCGTCCTCGTACAACGCGGTGACGGGATTGATCGCCTCCGGTCGCAACGGTGGCGCGTGGACCGGGCCGCACGGCATCACGTCATCGAGTGCGGCCGCGGCGTCGCCGAAAAACAAGACGCTGGGCACGCTGACCGGCGCTGAATATCACGTCGCCCAGGGTGCTGGCGCGTTGTTCAACGGATTCGCGATCGCCAACACCGACGTCCTGGTGAAATTCACCTACTACGGCGACGTCGACTTCAACGGCGTGGTGGACTTCGACGACTACTCACGCATCGACGCCGGATTCAACAACAACCGCACCGGCTGGTTCAACGGCGACGTCGACTACAACGGCATCGTTGATTTCGATGACTACAGCCTGATCGATCAAGCCTTCAACACGCAGAGCGGCACGCTTCGCCGCGCGATGGCGTACCTCGATGGGAGCGATCGAAGCGAAGTTGGAATGGACGCGCCGTCGCTGCAAAAAGTGTTGCAACACTTCGGACAGTTCGGCGAAACCTACGCCAACGGCTTCCTGAATTCGGTGCCCGAGCCCGGCGCGCTGAGCC
>JACMJD010000462.1 GCA_014380825.1 Phycisphaerae bacterium
CCGCGCAACATGTATCAGCGTGGCCACAATGTGTTCGAGCATCACGTCAAGACGTACGGCCCGCAGGACCAGTTCGGCTACACAGATGTCTTCCCGATGTTCCAGGCCGAGCGATTCGATCCGCGCGCGTGGATCGAAGTATTCAAGAACGCCGGCGCGCGGTTCATCGTTCCGGTGGCGGAACATCACGACGGCTTCGCGATGTACGAGACGAAGCTCAACCGCTGGAACGCAGCAGAGATGGGACCGAAGCGCGACATCATCGGCGAGTTGGCCAGCGCCGCGCGCGACGCGGGGCTGATCTTCGGCGCGTCCACCCACCGCATCGAGCACTTCTGGTTCCTCAACGGCGGAACGCAGTTCAGCTCTGATGTGACCGACCCACAGTTCGCCGATCTGTACGGCCCGGCCAAGCCGGACAACACGCCGCCCGATGCGGCTTGGATGGAAGATTTGCTGGCGCGCTGCATCGAGCTGGCGGACAAATATCAGCCTCAGCTTTTTTACTTCGACTGGTGGATCGAGCAGCCCGCGGCCAAGCCGTATCTGCGGCAATTCGCGGCGCATTACTACAACCGCGCGGCGCAGTGGAACAAGGGCGTCGCGATCAACTACAAGCACGATGCGTACGCGCCCGGCTCGGCGGTCTTCGACGTCGAGCGTGGGCAGATGGCGGAGCTTCAGCCGAACTTCTGGCAGACCGACACGGCGCTGGCGACCAACAGTTGGGGCTACGTCGACGGCATGCGCTACAAGACGGCCGAGTGGATCGTCACCGATCTGATCGACATCGTCAGCAAGAACGGTTCGCTCCTGCTGAACGTCGGGCCGCGCGCTGATGGCACTATTCCCGATGAAGACCAGGCGATTCTTCGCGACATCGGCGCGTGGCTGAAGCTCAACGGCGAAGCGATCTACGCCACCCGACCGTGGAAGGTGTACGGCGAAGGCCCCACGCAAATCACCGGCGGGGGGTTTACCGATCAACAGCCGCGCACGTTCACGACGGAAGATTTTCGTTTCACCACGCGCGGCCAGCGCACGATTTACGCGATCTGCCTTGGCCGCGCGAAGCCGGGCCAGGCGCTGTCGATTGCGTCGCTCGGATCGAACATCAAGCTGCTTCCCGCGGAGATTCATCGCGTCTCCATCCTTGGCCAAGCCGATGACAAGGTTAGCTGGTCGCGCGAAGCGGCTGGCCTTCGCATCACGTTGCCGGACGATCTGCGCGATGGCACGTTCGGCGTCTCCTTCAAAATCGAGCACGCATGATTCAAACGACGAAGAACGTGATCAGTGCAGCGCTCGACGACATCCGCGCTCGCGACGTGCGCCTGATCGATGAAGCCTCGCGGCTCGCAGGCAAGCCGATCGACATTCATCTCTGGACCGACGGGACGGTGACGCGTGCAACTGGCAAGCCGCCGAAGTTTCCGTTCGCGGAGCGACGGTATGTGGTCCAGTCGTTGAAGTTCACGCGACATGTCGTCCCCTGGAATGAGCCGCAGATTGCGCAGCCGGAGATTTCGGCCGCGGCGTTGGAAACATTTCCCGATCCGCCGGCATGTCCGGATGATCCGCCGTCGACGAAGAAGAAGGTCGTCGTCACGGGATGTTTCGACTGGCTACATTCCGGCCACGTGCGGTTCTTCGAAGAAGTATCAGGACTCGGCGACCTGTACGTCGTCGTCGGTCACGATGCGAACATCACGCTGCTCAAGGGCCACGCGCCGATGTTTGATCAGCGGATCCGATGCTACGTAGTGAACGCGTTCCGCTTCGTGAAGCTGGCGGTGCTGTCAACAGGAACCGGCTGGATGGACGCCGAGCCGGAGTTCGCGCGGATCAAACCGGATATCTACGCCGTCAATGAAGACGGCGACCGCCCCGAGAAGCGAGCGTTCTGCGAACGAATTGGAATCGAATACCGCGTGCTCAAACGCACGCCCAAAGCGGGCTTGCCGCGCCGCGAAAGTTCGCAGCTTCGCGGATTCTGAAATGTGCTCGAAGGAAATTGCAGCTTGCAGGAGTCGAACCTGCAACCTTCGGTTCCGTAGACCGACGCTCTATCCAATTGAGCTAAAGCTGCTCGCACGCCGCCCCGGTTGCCCGAGGCGAGCAGCGTATCCTTGTGAGCAACCTCGACTCTGTCAATAGCCCCATCAATTACCCCGTCGCAAAGCATCTCGCGCGGTCGTCGCGAGCTTCGTTCGCACCTCGATTTCGCCGACATGACATGACGTCTCGCTGCCCTGTTTGGCGAGATACTGCTGGTGATCTTCCTCGGCCGGATAGAACTGCGCGGCAGCAAGAATTTCCGTACGAATCTTCTCTCGAAACACACGAGATGCGTTCACTTCGTCGCGCGACGCGTTCGCCAGCCGCTGTTGCTCGGCGTCGTGAACGAAAATGATCGACCGCTCGGGCTCGCCTTCAGCCGCGCCGGTGATGTTCAGCTCGGTCGGATCGTGGCAGCTCCAGAACGTATCGAGCAACTCCGCATAGCTGATCTTCGTTGGATCGAATTCCACCGCCACCGTTTCGGCGTGACCGGATTTGCCCGAGCACAGATCTTTGTAAGTCGGATGATCCAGATGTCCACCGGCAAAGCCGACGCGTGTCGACACCACGCCATCGAGTTTTCGAAACGTCGCCTCAACTCCCCAGAAACATCCGGCAGCGAACATCGCGCGGTCCGTGCGCATCGCCGCTTGCGGCTTAGCGCTCGTGTTGATCGCGCGATATGAGATCGCCCCGATCCCGACGACGCAGACAATTCCAGCGATGATGATTCGCCAAATCGACATTCGAATTCTCTCCACACAATCATAGTCGCAGCATCACGCGATCGATCGATAATGCGATGTATCGTTCATCAAAACCAACAGCACCTCTCCCGGCCCGCGGTAGTCCAGGATGTTGAGACAGGCTAAGTCCTGCGCCGTGCGATCGCGATATCGGCGCGGGTCGATACCCAGCAGCGCGCACAGCAGCAGGCGGTTCGTCCCCGTGTGACTGACGACCAGCACCGATTGCCCCGCATGATCGGCGGCGATCTTCGCGATCGCCGGCATCGCTCTCGCAAGAACGGATGATCCGGTCTCGCCGCCCTGCGGCGCGATGCTCATCGGGTCGGCCGACACGCGAGCGTACTCATCCGCGAACTTCTCCTGCACCAGCTTCCGCGGCTGACCCTCCCAGTGACCGTGATTGATCTCGCGCAGGTCGGTCAGGATGGCGGGTTTGATTTGATGGAATTCGCAAATCTCGCTCGCCGTGCGCACCGCGCGAATCTTCTCACTGCAATACGCCGCCGCGAACTCCACGGATTGCAACCGCCTCGCCAGCGCCCGAACCTGCGCGACGCCTTCCTCCGACAACGGCGGATCGATCGCGCCGGCATAAAGATCCTGCGCGCTAGCCGTCGTCCCGCCGTGGCGGGCCAGGTAAATGCGGGTTGATTCGCTCATGGTGGTCCCGTTGCTCGCGTTTCGTTCGACGAATGCCTCACGACATCATCCCAACACCGTTGTCCGATTGACACCCCGATGCGTGCTCCCATTCGCCGACGCCTGCGGATGATCGGCACGTCTATCCCACCTCGTCCGCGCCGCCCATCCGCATCCCCCGGCCAGGCCAGCACTTCTCGCTGAGACGATTTCGGCCGATCGGGTGTTTTCGGGAATTTTCGGGAACGGCCCAAATTGCCGCGAGACTTTACCTTGCCCACGTTGCGCTGGCTCTTCCCGTACCACGGGTTTCCCAAGTGCGTGGGCGTTCGCGCGCGAACGCAGATTCTCGCGGCGTACCGCGAGCCACGGGTGCTGAAAACCCGTGGTTCCGTGCGTTCGCTCAACCGCTTTGGGTTCGTTTTGACAGATTCGCTTCATCGCGCCACCTCGGTTCCGCGGACGAGCAAAAAAATCGCTCGTCCCTATATACGTAGCGCGCTGCGCGCTACGAGCGCGCTGCGCGCAACAAAGCACGTTCTGACATGAATAATCAGGAAGTTTTTTGTTTCGCGCGTTGCGCGCCAGACGATCGCGGCGCGCAACGCAATGCGGTTCGTTTGATTCGCGTCGGCTGTATCACTCCGCGGGTTTGGTTGTGGCTGTCGTTGTGGGCTTCGCCCGTGAGCTCTCGAACGCGGCCGCGGTCGTGTAGCCAATCTGTGACAACATCAACGGTTGGTCGACCGGCGCGGATAGCGTGCAGATAGCAACGCTGTCGCGCGACCGTGCCTGAGCGTAATAGTAAACGTAGTTCTTGGAATTGCCCTGTCCGGGAAATGTC
This sequence comes from Phycisphaerae bacterium, assembly GCA_014380825.1. Next base: position 4,294 of record JACMJD010000462.1, read on the forward strand.
GTGTCGGGCGGCCCGCAGTAATAGAGAAGCTCTTCTTCGCTGCATGTGCGAGTATTGTTGGCGCGCCGCTGATCAATCCAACTCAGCAAGCTGAAAAACTGCGTTCCACGCCGGCCGTGTCCCTCAGACCGCATGTACTCTTGATGCCAGGTCTTGATCAGTCGATCCGGCGGGCCCGCTGCATTGGGTGGAAACGATGCGTTCTCACGTCGCAGCTCGACGAGATGAATTCGCCAGATCAGCAGCGCACAAAGCGGCGAAACCACAATCACAAATACGCTCAGCCCAATCGCGCGGCGCCACCAGCGTCGGACGTTTGCCTCGCGCGCAGCAAGCTCTTCATCGATCGGCGCAGCGATCGGGGAAATGTCTGATTGGACTGGCACGATTTCTCCACGCTTCGCACGCGCAAGCGATATGATGCCCGCGTGGTTCCGGCTTCACAAATAGTTCCAACATCGCGCCGCGCCTTCGCGCTGACGGCATTGTGCGCGGCAATCGGCGCCACGTGGGTGCTGTGCCTCGCGGCTTGGGAGGAAGCGACGCTTGAAACGGCGCTGGTGCGCATGGCGTTCGCAATGATCGGAGCAATCCCTTGCGCACTGATTGGCGCTGCCGCGGGTGGGTTGCTGGCATTGTTGCTCGGCGCGCGACTCTCGCGGCAATACTGCTGGCTGTTCGCCGCGACGGGCGGGGTTCTTGGCATGCCGATACTGCTCTACACGTCGTCGCAGTTGATGTTTGCGTTCGACATCCAGCGCTGGTTGCCGGCGAGGCTGGATTTTCAGCTTTACGGCGCCTTCGGGCCATTGCTCGGCGGGATATTGCTGGCGGTGGTCACCACGCGCGGCAGAGTCGGACTGGCGACGCGATCTCGTCGTGCGGCATGGGTGGGGTGCGCGCTTGGACTTGCTGCGTACGTCCTCGTGGAGCTGATCTACAATTACGCCTTGCACGCTCGAAACGTGACCATGCACTCATTTGGACAACCCAGCGTGTTTTGGCGTCACGTAACATTCGGCGGATTCTTCGCACTGATGGCCGCAGGTGTTGCGGCCGCCTGGTGCGCGGAGCGTCCGATTGAAGTTCGGTGGGAAGTCTTGCCGCTGAACGAAATCATTCCCCAAACAACGACAACTGCGGATCCGGCCTCGCCAGTTGCGCGTTGAATCCGCGCGATCGCAAATGCTCCGCGAACTGCGGATAGCCGTGATGCGTGAAGATTTTCTTCGGCCGCACGCGGTCGATCAGTTCCAGCAGCTCGTCGAAGTCGGCGTGGTCGCTCATGGGCAGGGCGATGTCTACGCCGTGGCGGTAGATTGCGCCGGGGAGCAGGGCCCAGCCGGTGCAGGTGATTCGCAATGGGTTGTCGAATTTGGTGACGAAGGCCGA
>JACMJD010000463.1 GCA_014380825.1 Phycisphaerae bacterium
CAAGTACGTTCCGCTCGTGTTGGAGCATATCGAGCGCAACCCGGATTTCGTCCGCCCCGAGTCGCGGCGGAACGAAGTCGTCAGCAAGCTCAAACAGGGCGTAGCTGACCTGTCGATCAGCCGGGCGACGCTGAAGTGGGGCATCCCGCTGCCGAACGATCCCGGCCACGTGCTGTATGTGTGGATCGACGCGCTGAGCAATTACATCACCGCGCTCGGCTACGGCAGCGGCGATGATTCGCTATTCAAAAAGTTCTGGCCCGCCGACGTGCATCTGATCGGTAAGGAAATTCTCTGGTTCCACACGGTCTACTGGCCCGCGATTCTGCTGAGCCTGGGTGTGCCCTTGCCGAAGCAGGTGTTCGCCCACGGGTGGTGGACGGCGGACGGGCGCAAAATGAGCAAGACGCTCGGGAATTTCATCGATCTGGAAAAGCTCCGCACGTTGGTTGGCTCGCACAGTGAAGACGCGCTGCGCTATTATCTGCTGCGCGCCGCGCCGTTCGGCAGCGATCTGGACTTCAGCGAGTTGGATTTCAACAAATCGTTCAACGAGCTGGCCAACGTGGTCGGCAATTGCTTGAATCGTACGGTGAAAATGGTCGGCCGATATCGCGACGGAAAGCTGCCCGCGCCCGGAGAAACCGGCGATGCCGATCGCGGCGTGATTGAGCAGGCAAAGATTCTGCCCGATCAACTCGAGCGGGCGTACGCGAAGCTGGAGTTGCAAACCTGCGCGTTGCTGCCGGTCGATCTGGCGAGGACGACGAACGGTTACATCGAAGCGACCGAGCCGTTCAAGCTGGCCAAGGACCCGGCGAAAGCGTCTCGGCTGAATACGGTGCTGAACCTGTCCGCCCAGGCGATCTATCGGGCGCTTCTCGGCCTCCTGCCGATTCTCCCCGAAAAGGCGGCGGCCGGTTTGCGGCAACTTGGCGTTGATCCGACGGGCAAGAGTTTGGACGAGTTGTTCGCTAAGCCGCTAGCGGCGGGTCAACAATTTGGCGAAGGTGTGCCGTTGTTTCCGAAGATTGAGGCGGCCAAATCCGGTTCGTGATTGCGTGAGTAGCTCACCGCCTCTCACGTAATCACGTATTCACGCGTCTTACTCGACATCGTGTATCATTCGATCGGACCGACTCTGGACGCTAGTATTTATGAAGAAACCACTACATGGCCGGCCCATTACTTGAAATTTCGCAGAACGGATCGTCGCGGCAGGTGCCGGTCGGTGCGGAGCCGATCACCATCGGGCGGCAGATCGCGAACATGGTCGTCATCGAAGACACCGAAGCCAGCCGGTTTCACTGTGTCGTCGAGAAGGTGGCCAACGGGTTCCGCGTGCGCGATCTGGGTTCGCGCAACGGCACGAAGGTGAACGGACAGTTGGTGAAGGTCGCGCTCCTCGATCAGGACGACGTCGTCACCATCGGCAAGACCGAGTTGCGATTGGTCAGTCCCGCGCCCACGGCCAAGTCTAGCGCGTCGGCTAAGCCGCAAGCGGCCATGTCGCTGAAGCCCGCGCAAGGCAGCGGCGATGACGACGTCGCCGATGAAGGCGGATTGGATTTCCTCGCGAACGATGATTACGACCCGCTGGCTGAACCCGTGATGGAAGACCAGGGCGGTGCTGGCGGCGCGGGGCCGATGATCGATCAGGGCGGCCCGCCGACCGATTCGCTCATGCGAATGGCGGATGCGCTGCCGGAAAAATCGTTCAACCATTACGATATCGCCCTGATCAGCGCGCGCGGCCAGATCGCGCACCCGGCCGGCGCCCCAAAGAAGAAAGATGGCGACACCGTCGGCGAAGCCGTCACGCTGTTGCGTCTGCTGCTGCTCGTCTGCTTCCGCACGGGCGCCAGCGACATCCACATTGAGCCGAAGAACGACATTTACCTCGTGCGCGTCCGCATCGACGGGATCATGGTGGACGCGGCCAAGCTGAAAAAGGAAATGGGCGTTCGCCTGTGCGCGGTGGTGAAGGTGATCAGCGAAATCGACATCTCGCAGCGGAACAGCGTGCAGGAAGGATCGTTCAGCACACGCGTGCCGGATCGTCGCGTCGACTATCGCGTGAGCTTCACGCCGGCGATGTATGGGCAGAAGTGCGTGATCCGCGTGCTCGATGCCGCCAACGCGCCGCGCTATCTGTGGGACCTTGGGTTGCCCGAGTGGATGTTCAACGACATCGACAAGAAAATCCGCGGCGACAGCGGCATGGTCCTCGTCTGCGGCCCGACCGGTTCGGGAAAAACCGCGAGCTTGTACGCGACGCTCCGCAGCATTGACGCCGGCGAGCGAAACGTCATTACGATTGAAGACCCGGTCGAAATCCAGATCGAAGGCATCACGCAGATGCCCGTGCAGGAAGATCGCGGCAACACGTTCGCCGCGCTGTTGCGGTCGGTGTTGCGACAGGATCCGGATGTGATTCTCGTCGGCGAAATTCGCGACGCCGAAACCGCGCGCACCGCGATCCAGGCGTCGATGACCGGGCACCTCGTCTTCTCGACCGTTCACGCCCGCGATTGTGTTGGCACGATTTTCCGA
>JACMJD010000464.1 GCA_014380825.1 Phycisphaerae bacterium
CGATGAGCCGCTTCCAGGTGAACATGTCGCAAGCGCAGTTGCGCAAAATGACGAAGGAACAACTGGAAGATCAGCTCAAGGGCGCAGCGCTCGAACAGATCGACAAGCGCGATTGCGCGGGCCTGGCGAAATTCGTCGAGACCGATTGGGCGCTGAAAGAACTCTGCAACTGGGCGGGCGAGAAGTTCAGCGTCCGCGTTGAACCCGCCGAATTCAAAGAACCGAATCGTTCCACCGGATTGAAGCCGGCGGCGGACATCAGCGCGTTGCTTCAGGAGCGGGCGCGCGAGGCGTATCGTCCGCGCGAACGCGAATATCCGGTCGATCACGCGATGACGCTCGCCTTCGGCGACGGCAGCACGCAGAACGCGTACGGCGTGGATTACGCTCGCGCGTGGGCGCAGATGAAGTACGGCGTTGAACTGCCGCTGGCGCAGTTGCAGACGATGTCCTTCCGCAAGCTGCGCGATGAGCTGGTCGAGCTGCAACGGCAGTTTATGGAAGAGGGAAAACTGGAAGAGCTTGTCGATCGAATGATCGCCGAGAATCCGGAGCCCGCATCCCTGGCGGCGGCGGCGCAGAAGCGCTTTCTGATCGAGATCCGCGCCAAGGATTTCGAAACCCCCGTGGCCAAGGAAGGCGAGCCGCCGCCGGAAGAAGTGAAGTCGCGCGATGTGCTGCTTCAGTTCGGGCGGAACTTCTTCCGCCGCGAGCTGACGGATCTGGAACAGTTCGTGTTGATCACGATCTTCGACCAGAGCTGGAAGGATCACCTCTACGCGATGGACATGCTGCGCAACAGCATCGGCCTGCACGCGTTCGCGGAGAAGGATCCGCGCATCATGTACAAGAAGGAAGGCTATCGCTACTTCGAGGAAATGATGGTGGGCGTGCGCGACAAGGTGACCGACCTGATCTTTCGCGCCCGCGTCGTCGGCCAAACCCAGGCCAAGAGCAGCTACCGCGAAACGGCCGCCGTGCATGACACCAGCACTGAATACGGCGTCGCCGAGAACCTGCAACAACCGGCGGCGGTTCCCACCGCGCCCGAAGGCGCCGGTGAGATGCAGGCGGCATCGGATCAGGCGCAAGGCGAAGGCGCCGCGGTCAAGACGATCACGCGTGAAGCCGCGAAGGTTGGACGCAACGATGCGTGTCCGTGCGGTAGCGGCAAGAAGTACAAGAAGTGCTGTGGGGTGAATGCAGTGTAAGCATCTTGTGCTTCGAAAGTATGATTGAACAAAGCCGCGGGATAGCTATCCCGCGGCTTTTGCTTTTGGTAACTGATAGATGCTGGTCGTCGTCTTCTGAATTCGATGAACGACTACTCATCCGATTGGATCGACACCTTTCTCACTACGATCGATCCCGCGCAAACGCAGCGTGAGGTTGCGTTGCTTCAGCGACAACTCCCGCGCGATCGCTTCGGTCGCGTCGTGGACATCTGCTGCGGGTTGGGGCGTCACAGCGGCGCGCTTGCTGCGCTCGGATACTCCACGACCGGGATCGACCGCGATGCGACGTTGATTGCCAAAGCGAGGCGCGCAAACCCGCATGTGCAGTTTGTCACGATGGATGCAAGGGGCATCGAAACGCTCGACCAGCAATTCGACGCCGCGATCTGCATGTGGCAGAGTTTTGGTTATCTGGAGCGCGCGGGCAACGATCGACTGTTGTCCGGCATATCGAAGACCTTACGTCCCGGCGGTTGCTTCGTGCTGGACATCTATAACCGAAAATTCTTCGAGCCCCGGCAGGGCGTGTTGACGTCGAACCGCAACGGCCGCGCGATCCAGGAAACCAAGGCGATTGACGGGGAGCGCATTCGCATCGAGCTGATCTACGACGGCGATTCAATGAAGTCCGATCGATTCGACTGGGAGATCTTCACGGTCGATCAAATCGCCTCGCGAGCGAATGCGGTGTCGTTGAAGATGATCGCGGCATGCAGTGCGTTCGACGAGCGCGCGGCCGTGTCGGATTCAGTGCCGCGGATGCAAGTCGTATTTGAAAAGACCGGCTAGCGCTGCGTGACTTCCGGCTGCCATTGCACGGGTTTGGCGTCGCCCCAGAGGTTGTCCAGGTCGTAGTAGCCGCGCGTCTGGGCGTTGAAGATGTGGACGACGACGTCGACGCAGTCGACGAGGATCCAGCTTTCGCCTTCGTAGCCGGTGCTTGCCAGCGGGGCGAATTTTTTCTGGTCGGCCAGCTCGCCGATTTCGTCGGCGACGGTGCGCATCTGCCGGGCGCTGGTGCCGGTGGCGATCACGAAAAAATCGCAGACCGGCGACAAACCGGTGAGATCGAGCACGACGACGTTCGTGCAGCGCGTGTTGGCGGCATGTCGGGCGGCATCGACTGCGAACTGCCGCGCGCCGGCCAATTTCCCGGCTGCGTCGGTGGATTTGGACTGCTTCGTTAAACTGCGTTCGGTCATGGGATGGCCAGTCTACGCGCGAACGTCGATTCGCGACAACGACGGAAGACGCGCGAGTTCGACGGCTCGATCGCGAGGACTACTGGGGAAGATGCTTCATCCGTGCATCGGCACGACGCAGGAACGTGAGATATTCGACCGCTTCCTCGGCGAGCTGCTGGTCCTTCTGCCGCATCATGTCGACGCTCTTGCCAAGAACCGCAAGCACATCCTTCGCCGAGATCTTGTTCGCCTGAGCGCCCATGGTGGTGGAGAAATTCTGCGGCGTTACGCCGGGCGGGAACGCTGCCTTCACCACGCCCTCATCGCGGACGTAATACTTCAAGATGCTCAAGGCGTAGTGAACAACCGCTCGGTCGTAATGCTGGCGCGCCGATTTCAGCAGCGGGCCGCGATCGTTCGGCGCGACGAGCATCGCTTTCAAATAATCGCGATCGCCGCTGATGAGCTGGCGCTCCGCCATCATCTCGTCGCGATGCGATTCGTAGATCTGAAGGTTGCTCTTGTAACGATTGAGGTGATCGATGTATTCCTTATCGGCGGCAGCCCACAGTCGATCCGCCAGGTCGTAGGAATAGACCGCCTGCTCAAGCTTTGTTTTCTGCGCGGCGTTCAGCGGCGTTTGCAGATCGAGTTCTGCGGTCAGTGGTTCAAATTCGGTTCGCTCGGCGGGCACGGGGTGATCGAAGGCCTGAAGCTCGAGCCGCCGGCCCAGATCCCACTCGGCTTCGCCCCATTTTTTGAGGTCCGCGCCGGGCCGAGAATCGGTCACCGCCTCTGAGAGCTGCGCGTGCTTCTGATTTGCCAGCCGCTGCAAGAGTTGCGCGCGCTTGCGATAGTTGTAAGCAAATGCCCAGGGCGAAGCGCCGTATGGATATGGCTCGAAACGCTTGACAAACGGCAGCTCGCTGCCGTCGTACACGTCGTCGGGATTATCCTTGTCGACCAACTTCACGCCAGTCGACTTCAGGTATTTTGGAAGAACGAATCCGTTCTCATCCAGCACCGGATCAAGCTGCAGCCGGCGGTATCCCGGATCGTTTTCCGCCAGCTTCTGTCGCTGCGGGTGCGGCAACGATTCCTCGCGCACCCGCCGGCTGTAATACTGCTTCTCGTTCGAGTCGCCGAGCTTATCGCCGTACACGCTGCCGATCGCGTAAATGATGTTGATGCTGTCCGGGCGTTCGACGTCGACGCGGTGCGCGTAGTCAATCGCATCGATGATGGTGAGATACTTGTTTGACAAGCTCGCCATCTGCACGGAGATGTTGTAGGCCTTGTTCCAGATCTGGAAGATCTGAACGGTGTCGAACTCCGGCTGGAGCATTCGAATCCATTCGACCTTGGTATCGAAGTCTTCGAGATTGCGTTCGGATTTCTGCGATTCGCTGGTGCTCCACAGAATCATGACGAGCGGTCCGCGCATTCCGCCCAGCAGAAGCGCTAGCGCGAAGCTGTTCATGCGGCTGAGCTGTGCGGCCTTGGTTCCACCCGATTGCCCGCCGACCGTCGCTTCGCCAAGCCTCCGATCGGAGCTCCGTCGGGCGGCCGCGAATTGCCGCGTGAAAGCCGTGGCGACCAACGCGACGAGCAGCAGCACGATCACCGGCAAACGACTTGTCCTACCACTTCGGCCGATCATGGCGCGACCTCTTTCTGTCTCAACAGCACGTACGCCAGCACGGTCATCGGCAGGCCGAAGACCGCGAGCACCTTCAGCGCGTCGAACAGCCGTTGCCTGGGCAAGGCGATGCCGGCTTCGAGGTCTTCCAGCGCGCTGAATTGTGAGATGTCCGGCAGCACCGACGTGACCGCGTTCAAGAACTTGGCCAGCACTTCAACCGACGTGCTGATCGTCTTGGCGACATTGGCATCGGGCGTTTTGAACAGGTCGGTGACGACAAGATTACCGATGCCCGGTGCGGTGGCGTCGCCGAGCTGCGCGACACCCCAGTGGCCGAGCAGGATCAGCACTGTCAGCACGATCGCAATCGGCCAGGACAGAAACGTGCTGGCGAAAATGGACACGATCACCACGAGGATCGACAGCAGCCAGAGCACCAGCAAACTCTTCACAAGGTTGAACGCGAACGGCTGCGTCGCGGTGATCAGCAGAAGCGAGCGTGGTGTGACGCCGATGAATTGGTCCTTGCTGCGAGCACTGATCAGGACGTCGAAATCTTTCCCTGTGATCGTCGACGCGGGCAACGAGAAATAGGCCGTGCGGTTGGTTTCCGGATAGACCTTCACCGGCGCCGACGCCGTCGCACCAGCGGCGCGGTTCAAAACGGTTACGTCCAACTCCGTCGGCACGTCTTCCGTCTCGCCTGATTCCCGCTCGATGCCGACGCGCATCTCAAACTGAACTTGGCCGTCGGTGTTTGGCGATGCTTCCACATCGCGGAATTTATATACCGCCATCGGCACTTTTCCCGGGCCGCCGCGAAGCTGCATACCGTAGGTGCCGGTACGCGTTTGAAAGCGCGGCAGCGCGACGGTGTTTCGTCGCTTGTCGAACAGTGGCTCGAGGCGTTGAGTTTCGCTGAGGACGAAAACCGGTTGCGGGGGTGCGAAGAATTCGTAGTTCATCGTCACGCCGGTGACCTGCACGAAGAACAGCCCGCCACGCGTGAGCAATTGCTGGATACCTTCCGGTGACAGCGGCGCGACGGCGCGCTGCTTTCCCTCCGGATCGGGCAATCGAATCTCGCGGCCGCCGTTGATGTAGGAGGTGCCGACCAGTGCGTTGAGATTGCTGTCCAGCAGTTCGATCGAAACGGCCGGAATCTTGTCGACCTTTGGCTTGCCGATCGTCACTTGTTCAAGCGTCGCGTCGGGGTTCTGAATGTAGTAGGGCAGCGTGGTCGGCGGCGCTGAGTCGGCCGGGTCTGCGGGGAGAAAATTGCTCGGCTCGTATCCAAGGTTAACTTCAATCGCCAGCGGCTGCGGGTTTGCGCGCCATTCTTCCGGGACGAAGAACGGCACGAGGAACTGTCCCTCCGCCGCGCCGAACATGTATCGCCGTTCGTCGGATGGGTCCGGCGGGCGCGAATAGATCTGCAAGTCATCCGCGTTCTCGTACACGCGCGCGGTGAGCAACCCAGCCTTCTGATAATGCTCCAGCGTCGGCCGACTCGGTTGATCGACGGCGTTCGACTGGAGCCGATC
>JACMJD010000465.1 GCA_014380825.1 Phycisphaerae bacterium
ATGAGTAGAATCGGTACCATCGATAGTGGCTGATCGGGTCAAGAACGCGATGCACGCAGAACCGAACATACCACCGGCACTCGCATTCGGCGGGCACGCAAACGCGCCCGTCCACAATGGCACTGCCGCCGTGTCCGCTCTGTCTCACAATGTCCTGGTCCTGAATAAATACTACCAGGCGATCCGCGTCATCAACGTTCGCCGGGCATTCTCTTTGTTGTGTCGCGAGCTGGCCGAGGTCATTCATATCGAGAATGACGCCGCCACCGGCAAGTCGCAGTGGCAGAACCTGAACTTTTCTGACTGGCAGGAGCTGTCGCAACTGAAGGCCGAGTTCGAGCCGGATGAATTCGACTGGATTCACACCGTGCGGTTTCAGATCGCCGTGCCGCGCATCATCCGATTGCTCGGCTACGACAAGCTCCCGCGGCAGGACGTGAAGTTCAACCGCCGGAACATCTACGCGCGCGATTCCAGCCGCTGCCAGTACTGCGGCAAGAAATATCCCACCACCGAGCTCTCGCTCGACCATGTGAAGCCCAAGTCGCAAGGCGGCCGAAGCACCTGGGACAACATCGTGTGCTGCTGCATCAAGTGCAACGTCAAGAAAGGCGGCCGCACGCCCGAGCAGGCGCACATGCATCTCATCACCAAGCCGGTGAAGCCGAAGCGCAGCCCCGTCATCAACATCCGCCTGGCGGATGAGCGGTACCAGAGCTGGAAACAGTTTTTGGATACGGCGTATTGGACGGTGGAGCTGAAATAGCAGTTCACGCGCATGCGACATCCGCTGAAAACGGCTTGGTTGGTAGTCAGCGCGGGCTATCTCGTTCTTTTGCGCCGTTCGCTCTCGTTGGAGAGAGCTGGGTATACATCTGGATGGTATTGGCGCTTCCGTTGTCAGGCGTCGCCGAGCATCTCTTCGGCATCTCCTCAAATTCACCGATACTTATTGCATGCGTCTCGATTTTGCAGGCACTGCTCGCAGGTGCGTGTCTTGTAATGCCGGTTGGCGCCCTGCGACACGAACTCCGCCGACCCAAGCGGCGGGTTGACTTATAGGCAACTTTTCTCGTTGACTTTAAGGCAACTCGATCGTTAACATTTTCTTTAGCGAAAGATGCGATATCGCAGGCCGTTCACACCGGAGCAACGACGTGATGCGGCCGCCGTATATCGGGCGTGTCGGAAGAATTATCGCGCGATTCTGGCTGCGTTTGCACCACGTAATGCACTCGAACGCGCAGCGCTGAAGAAGTATCGGCGATCGATCAAGCAATTCGGCCTGGAACTGGCGAAGCCTGATCGGCGCGTAGATTCCGATGAGTTGAACGCCCTTGCGCTACGGTTAATCGTTGCGCACGCGGCCTACTTCGGGTTGCGAATGTCGTGAAAGGGATGCCGCTTTGAAAGAAGAAGTCATTTACCGATCGTACTCGTCGGAGATTATCCGAATGCTCGTCAAGCGGGGTTACACACTGACCGCGATTGCCATCATGACCGGCGTGACGAAGTCGTATATCAGTCGCGTAAACTCTGGCACCCGCGGGCTGACGCTGGACCACCTTGTCAAACTTGAAGTGACTATCGGCGAACCACTGCCTTGGCTGTGGCTGCAATCGATCTCCACAAAGTCGATCCCGAAAGAGCTGCGGCCGCTCTACCGGATGACAAAGAAACTGATCAAAACGATTCACAAACCCATCCGTCGAAAGAAAGCTGCGGCGTAAGTTCTCTCGAGCCGCCTCGCCCAATGCACAGATGTGACGCCTGGATCAGCGCCAGTGCATGGCAATCCAGCCCCAGGCGGCCAGATGCACGACGCCTGTCCCCCAGGTGACGAGGAAGAAGCTCGCCTTTTGTCTCTTGTGCCGAAACAGTCGCTGCGCAATCAACGCGCCAGGCCAACCGCCCACGAGTTCAAGCACATGCAATGTGCGTTCGCGAATGCGCCGGCGTCCGCTTGTTGCCAGCCGTTTGTCGGCGGCGTAGGTGATTGCGGTGACCGCGCTCATTACCGCGTAGATACACAACACCACGATTACTTCAATTGGAAACATGTTGCGATGGCGCCATGCCGGAAGACATCGCCCGCAGCGCAATCGCTCGACGATTTCGAAGATCAGATCCTGAAACGGTTGGCGGAAGAGGTGTAACTACTTCTTCGTCGGATCTTTCGCCTCGATCCGAAAGCCCGGCCGGGCGCTCGTCTCGCGGACGGCTCTAAAGATCATTCCGCTGACCACCGCCAACACGGCCATGAAACCGACCAGCATCGTGTAGACGCTGTAGTTGAATCCCGTCGGCAGCGCAACGGCGTCCGAGGCGTCGCTATTCGGAATCGAATCTTTGCACATCGGGCACGCGTAGCTCGCGCAGCTCAGTGCCAGGACGACGAGCACGCTGAATACAACCGTTCGACTCCAGCTTTTTTTCATCACTGCGCTCCAGCACTGGCGGACAATATCAGATCGGCTCGCAACGCCAATCTCATCGAAGTTATTGTAGATGCTGCCTCGCGTATCAACAACCAGGATCTAAATGCAGGGATAACTCGAAACGAACCTGCCGTGTGCAACTTGGAGCCAAAATGCGATGTGCTCGCTTAAACAGCGGCCTGCGGCACGACGTGATACAGGATCACGTAAATCAGCACGCCCGTGACCGACACGTACATCCAGATCCAGTACGTCGGCCGGGCGATGCGCTTGTGACGGTCCCACTGGCGGCGATACGCGCGGAGCAGCGTCATGAAGATCATCGGCAGCATCACCACGGCCAGCACGATGTGCGTGGCGAGCATCGTCAGATAGGCGGTCTTGAAAATTCCCGGCGGCAGACCGCTGCTCTTTGCGGGGACGTGGTAGTGATAGATCAGATAGCACGCGAGAAACGCCGCCGAGCTGAGCAGCGCGGCGACCATCGTATACGCGTGCAGGCGGACTTTGTTGTTCCGGATCAGCACGTACGCCACGCCCAGCAGCACGGCACTGGTTCCGTTGAGCGTCGCATTGATCGGCGGGAGATCGTGGGCGGTCATCACTACTTTCGATCGGCCAGCTCGGTCGCGTCGGCGATGAGCTGCTTCATTTTGTCGTCGTCATTGCTGTGATAAACGCCAACGACCTGGCCGGCGCGATCGACCAGCAGGAACAAATCGCTGTGGATGATCGGCATATCCGCGGTGGCCGGAACCGCGGTGATCTTCATCGCAGCGGCGGTCTCATACATCGCCGGCTTGGGGCCCGTGAGAAACGACCAGCGCGATTCATCGGCGCCGTAGCTCTTTGCATATTCCTTCAGCACCGCCGGCGTGTCGCGCTCCGGATCGACCGAGAACGAAACGAGCTTCACGTCCGGTCGGGCGACTTGCTTCTGCACGTTCGCAAGCTTCGAGGTCATGATCGGGCACGGCCCGCCGCAGTGCGTGAAGATGAAGTCTGCGATCCACACCTTGCCCATCAGATCGGTCTTGGCGAACGTCTTGCCGTTCTGATCCGTGAATTCGAACGCGGGCGTATCATAGAGCGGCGCGAACTTTTCCGAGCTGACGGCCCTTTCCGCCTTCGCTTCTTCCTCGCGCGGCGGAAACGCGCGCGTGGCGACGAGCGCGATCATCCCGATCACGACGACCGCCCAGAGCCCGGTGGTGAAAATCTTCTGCGTGCGACCCATACGAAACCGTTCCTAAAGAATTTTTTGCCGCAAGAATTTATTACAAATCCGCGGATACCTGTCCGCGCGCGATCCGCGCAGCTACCACGAACATCAGAATCGCGAACAGCGTGCTGATCGCCAGGCTGATCATCAGCCCCGGCCCCGCCTGCGCGACGGCC
>JACMJD010000466.1 GCA_014380825.1 Phycisphaerae bacterium
AATCGTCAGGGATCGGGATGCGCGGCACGTCCCTGTCCGCATTGCCCGTGCCCGGCTGCGTCGCGGGGTACTTCTTCTCAAAAACACGGTGCGGCCAGGGCATGATCTCGTAGTGCCAGACTTCTGGTTGCAAAAGCGACGCGACCAGCGTGCTCTCCCAGTTTGTGCGGTAATCGTGCCAGGAGTGATTGGCGTTGTCTTCGATCGGATCGTTCAGATACCACATGCGCCGGCCGCTCGCGCGGGCGAGATTCTGCATCGATCCATACTCGAGAAACGCCGTCTCGAAGGTGCGCTCTTTCTTCACGCCTTCGTAAACGTTCGGAGTGCGCGCGGTGCCGGTCCAGACTTGAGCGATGTACCCATCGCAGCCGACATCGAGCAGTGACGACTGCGGGCTGACGATTCCCCAGTTCGCGTAATTGATCATCGAGTGCGTCGGCACATAGCAGCGGACGTTCTTGTTGTTCTTCGCGTTCCATTCCTTCACGTAGTCGAACACCTGCGACAGCGCGCGACGATAAAGAAAATACTTCAGCTTGCTCGTGCGATACTGCGCATCCGGCGATGAATCCGGCTCAAGCCACGGCTCGTTGTAATACGCCTGCCACTCGCGCGTGAAGCCTTCTTCCCAGCCGGAACGCACCCAATACTCCGGCTCCTCCATGTGGATGCCCTCGGCGCCGGCATCGAGCGCGCGCTGCACGCCTTTGCAGATAAACTTGCCGTACGAAACGGAAGGGCAGATGTAGTAGTTGTCCTTGCCGTGACCGATCAGGCCGCCGCCCTTTTCCTTCTGGACTTCGTCCATGTGGTTCTTGCCGTCGAAATCGCCGTAGTAATACTCGGCGTATTCGCCCCACGTGATGCCGCTCATCACGTGAACGATGTAGCCGCGATCTTTCCACGTCTTGAAGCGCGCGGGCAGCGTCTTGTCGATGTCATAAACCATCGCCACGTCGGCGTTGAGGTGTACGCGCGGGTTCCACTCGCCTTGCGTTTGAAACGAAAGACGTTCCTCCGTTTGCGGGCGATCAGCTTGAACGATCGAACTGGCCATTAAGAGCGTGAGGGCCATCACGGTTCGGCGTGAACTCATTTCTTCTCCAGTTCGACGAGTCCGGCGTCGATGTACTGGCCGCCGGATGTCTGGTGGCAGTGGATGGCGATGAGGTTCTTGCCCGGACGTAGCGCCGCGCGGGCGGCGGGAAGGATTGGCACGGTGGTGTATTCCGCGACGAACCCACGCTTCTTCGCTGCAAGCACGCCGTTGATGTAAATGTCCGCCGCCTCGTCATGGTGCAGGAACAAGCGGACATTGTCGCTGACTTGTCCGTCCGGCAGCGTGAATTCGCGACGGAGATAAATGTCGGGCGTGTTCCACTCGGTATTGACGTGGGCGCCAGGGGTTCCTTTCGTGCCGAAGCCGGATTTTCCGGTCTGCCAGGACTTGTCATTGAACTCCGGCGACATCCATTTGCCTGATTGCTGCTTGTTCGTGTAACGCCACTCGGTCGGCTCTGTGTTGGCGGCGGCGACGATCGTTTTGATCGACGGCGTTGAAAAATCCGTGACCGCCCAGCCGGTGAGCTTCGTCTTGTCTCGCGAGGCGTATTTTTTCCACAGCGCGGGATCGCGCAGAAACGGGATGAACAATCCGCCGACGACCGAGCGCGCCTGGAATCCCGATTTCTTTCCCGTGTCGGTTTCGTACCAATCGCTGAGCGGCACGCGATCGGGTGTCGCGTTCGCCCACGCGGCGCACGCGTCCACGATCGCCTGGAAATCCTCCGGATTCTCCGCCATCGTCGCCGTCCACAGCTCCCAGTCGAGTTTCGTGTACGACTTTCTGCTGTCCAGCGGCAGGCCGTACCTGTTCAGTTTGGTGCGATAGAACGCCAGCTCCTTCGCGGCCACCTCGGTGGGGAAGACGTTGAACCCGAGCAGCTTGTCCCACACCAGATTGTATTTCTGGCTCCACGTGCCGTTGCCGGCGTCGCCGAAGACGAGCTTGTAGTGATCGCCTTCTTCGCCGAGCTTCATCCACTTCTGTGCGTAGTCGCGCGCGGTCTGCATCGCGGCGGCGGCTTCGTCTTTCTTGCCGAGCATGTCGGCGAGCATGCCGTACGACGCGATGCCCATGATCGCCTTGGCCGACAAGTTCGCGTTGCGTGCGATGTGGCCAGCGAAGTCGTCGGTGGTGAGCTGGTTTTCCGGATCAAGCCCTTTCTCCTTCAGATAACTCGCCCACTTGGTGAACGTCGGCCAATACTTCCGCGAAAACTCCGCGTTGCCTTCCGCCTTGGCCAGAGCCGCGGCGAGGACGAGCATGTTGCCGCATTCTTCGACCGGCATCGGCGCGTCGTTCGTCCCGCCGTAGACCTGGCCGGTCGCTTGCGGATAGGTGCCCAGATCGTGCGGCGCGGAATCCCACTTCCATCGCGGCGAAGCGGAATAATCCATCAGCGGCACCATCGACGCTTTCAACATCGTCGGTGAAAACGCGAGCATCTGGGGGGCGGCGGGGTACAGCACGTCGACCGTCGCGATGCAGCCGTTGGAAAAATTCTCCTTCGAGAACATCAGCGGCTGGCCGTTCGCATCCGCGCAGAGCTTTTGTGCCGCCAGCGCTTGCCGCCACGCGAGCACGCCGAGCTGCACGTACGAATCGCCGCCAAGTTTGTGGAGATCGGCGACGAGTTCAGCATCGAACGCATCGCAGCGTTTCGTGATGCTCGCGAATTCCTTCTCGGCGGTTTGCAGAAGATCATCGATCTTCGCGCCGTCCTTCTTCCAATATCCGACCAGGTCGTCGTTGAAATATCGAATCGACTTTACGTCGTCATATGCGAGTAGCGCGTGCGCGGAAGCTGTCGCAGCAGCGGAAACTTTTCCCAGCGGAAACGCCATGGCCAGCACCGGCGCGTTTCTCGCTTCGGACGATTCCGGCAACTTCGCGGTTGGAAGCTTTCCATTGTTGGCGAAAGATGCGCGAGCCAATCGCGCCGGCGCGATGCCGGCCTCTTTCGTGTCGGCGGCGAGATAGAAGTAGCCCCAGTCGATGCGCTGGTCGTCGCCGCGCGTTTCAAGGATCGGTTGCTCGGTCGAGCCGACGCGAAGCGTCGTAAGCGAGCCGGCGCTGCCGCGTTCCGTCGCGACGGTTTGCTCCACCGAATTCACCGCCAGCGCGGCGCTGGCGTCGAGATAGACCGACACATCGTGCGACGCGCCGTCTGTCGCCTTCGCGTCCCAGTTGATGTACGTGAGTGGTCGCGAGCAGACCATCAGGTCATCCGGCAGCAGCGGGGTGGTGAACGTGACCGTGAAGCGCACGCCCGCCGCCTCGAATTCGTAGATCGTGCGCGTCGGAAGAACAGTCAGGCCGGTTTGCTTGGCGGCGGGAATATCTTTCGGCTCGTCGCCCATCACGCGAAACGTCTGGTTGTCGACGCGCACGAGCGACGTCAGCTGCTGCGGCCTGCCCGTCCAATGCCGCGTCGGGACGGCCGTCAGTTCGTTGTCGGCGGACCAGATGCTGAAGTACGGATCACACGTCACCAGCGGCACGGCCGGCGGGCGCATGCGGCTTTGTGCGGGGAGTTCTCCGAGCGCTGTGAGACAATTAATCATGATGACAGATAAGCCGGTTGCGATCTTCAACGTCATTTCGTTCCTCGCTCATGGTTTGGTAACACCTGGTTTTCTTCGGCCCACCGATTCCACATCGCCTGCATCTTCGCGGCGCGATCGGCGTTGTGGGCGATCACGTCGTGCAATTCAGATTCATCATCGTTCAAGTTATATAGGTGCCAATCGTTCTCGCCGCGATCGCGCATGAGCTTCCATCCTTCGGGCGTAGTGACGGATCGCCCGCCTTCATGCTCGCCGAACAGCGGCGGATAATTCTCGATGCTGCTCTGACCTTGAATCAATGGCAAGAGCGACACGCCCTGGAGCGGATGCGGCGTCTGACCTGCAAATGTTTGCGGCATTTTCGCGCTTGCGATGTCGAGAGCGGTCGCCATGAGATCGATCACGTGGCCGCGCGCACGCACGAATCCGCCTCGCTCCACTTTCAATCCTGCCGGCCAATGCACGATCATCGGCGTCCGCGCGCCGCCGTTGTATTGGCTGGCCTTGAACTTTCGATACGGCGTGTTCGCGACGTTCGCCCAGTGCTGGCCGATGTAAAAAAACGTGTGCTCGTCGCCCGCCAGCTTCGTGAGATCTTTGTAGCTGTAGTTGATCGGCTTGCCGTCGCGCGCGAGGCTCGGGCGATCATAGCCGGCGTCTTCGTATCGTTCTGGACTGGCGCCGTTATCCGACAGCACGAAGATCAGCGTATTGTCCCACTTGCCTGCCTCTTTCAAAGCCTGGAATACTTTGCCAAGCCCTTGATCCATCCTATCGATCATCGCCGCGTGCGCCTGGAACAGTGCGGCTTCGAATCGCTTTTCTTCCGGAGATAGTTTGTCCCTCGCAGCCACGTCGATCGTCGGCGACAGCTCCGTGTTTTTCGGATCGACGATCTTCATGTCGCTCATGCGCTGATAGCGCGCTGCGTGAGTCGCCTGATATCCCTCGGTGTATTGATTGCGATACTTCTGGATCGTCCCCGCCGGCGCCATGAGCGGCCAGTGCGGGGCGTTGTGCGCGATGTACATGAAGAACGGCTGATCGCTCCCGCGCGATTGCTGAACGAACTGAGCGGCGTGCTTATTGATCGCATCGGTGATGTAAAAGTTATCCGGCAAATCCGTCACCGGCCGTTCGCCATCGACGAGCGAAAACGGATTGTAGAAATTCACCACGCCCCAGAGCGCGCCCCAGTAGACGTCGAAGCCACGGCGCGTCGGATATTGTTCGATGGGCGAGAAGAATTCCGGGAAGCGCTGGCGGTTCAGATCTTTCATGTGGTCCGGCCGCTGCAGCGTGTTTGAGACATGCCACTTCCCGAAACACGCGGTGCGAAATCCGGCGGTCTTCAGCACTTCCGCGATCGTCGGCGCGGTTGGCTTGAGCGCACCGGCATACGCGGGCAACGATGCCTTTTCGTTCATGTGGCCGACGCCGGCTTGCTGTGGGTAGAGACCGGTGAGAAGCGCGGCGCGCGTCGGACAACAGCGTGACTCGCTAAAAAAATTGGTGAACCGCGCCCCGTCGGCGGCGAGCGCGTCGAGGTTGGGCGTGCGCGCCTCTCCACCGAAACAGCCGAGGTCGGAATAGCCCAGGTCGTCGGCGAGAATGATAATCACGTTCGGACGATTCGCCTGCGGTAGCGGCGATGCGATCTGCGCTTGCGTCGTTCTCGCGCACGCGAGAAACGCGAGGCTGAGTCGAAGCATCGCCCGTACAAAGTCCCGTACAAAGCGTCGTCGCACCATCGTTTACCCTCGTCGCAGACAACCTCAGAGCGACCGAAAGTACATTCAACGAGCAAATGTCTCAACTACTATTAGCGATTGTGACGCGTGTAATGGCGGCAATCCGGTACAGGCCGACTGCGGCGTCGAACCGGCGGAAAGCGTTTTCGTCACTAATCCTTCAAAAAAACGGCTAATTCAAGCGCAGACACCCACCGTATGAAACTCTGATCATTGTCTAGTCAATTGTCTAGTCATTAATGCACGAAATGATCAGTTTTTATATTGACCCCTAGATGAGGCAAAGGTAAAGTCCCGGTAATCCTTGAGGGGGATTAGCGGATTTAGCGGACGTCGAGCACGACTAGTTCGAAGAATTTCGACCCTGCCTGAGCGAGTCGAACGCGCGTGCTCGAAGCTGTCGGAGGAGTCATGAGCGCTTCTGCACCGCAGTTCACAGCGCGTCGCGTGTTCAGACGCGTCAACGCCTTCACACTTGATTCGATCAGAGCGATTTCGAAATTGAAAACGATGTGACGCCGCGTTGGTTCAACGCAGGCCAAAAGTCATTGCGCGAACGAGGAAAAAAACGGAGGATGTGAGATGAGAGGTCGATCACGAATAGCGTGCATTTCTGCCGCGGCTTTCGCCGCGATTCACAGTGTCTCGCTGCTTCAGGCGGCGGATCTAACCTGGGACGCTGATCCGGGTACGCCGGGCATACAAGACGCCGCGGGCGACTGGAATACGACGAACACCAACTGGTTCAACGGCGCCACCAACGTTCCGTGGTCGAACGCGGCCCCGGACGCTGCATTCTTCGGGAGCGCCGCCGGTGTTTTCAATAACGCCACACCAACCAACAACGTCACGGTGAACAGCGCGATCACCGTGCAGAACATCAACCTCGGCATCGGATCGAACGGCGCCGGGTACAATATTTTGGACGACTTCGGCAGCGGTGTGCTGACGCTGGCTGGCAATGTCGAGAAATCCTCAAGCGATGGCGTTTCGCAGTTCGCCCTCGGTAATGGCCTGGCGCTCACGAGCGGTCAGCACACTTTCAAGTTGCGCGATACGCCCGGGCCCGCACCGGAGCTGACTATCGACAACGCGATTACCGGATCCGGCGGGATCACGCTTAACAACGATACGTACGATCAGTGGGGCACGATGGTCTTCACCTCCGGAAACAACTACTCCGGCGGCACCAACCTCGTGAAAGGCCGCCTGGTCATCACCGGCGCGGGCCAACTGGGCACCGGCGCGGTGAACATCAGTTCCGCCGGCGCGCTCAACTTCTACGGCGCCAACACCACGTTCAACGGCGACGTGACCGTCAGCAATCCGATCAACATCTCGCGCAGCGTGTACGACGGTGCCGGCTTCGACAACTATCGGGCGGCGATCATCAGCGAGAACACGGGCAACGCGAACTCGGTGATGACCTTCGACGGCCCGTTCACGATCAATTCAACTGATGCGCGTGTTCAGGCGAATACATCCCGCATCCTGATCTCAAGCAATATACAAGGCGCCGCGGCTGACAGCACGCTGACGGTTGACGGCGATTTCGCAGGCTTTGTCTCACTCACTGGTAACAACACCGCCCTGCAAGGCGGCATCCGTCTGATCGGCGGCGTGCAACTCGACGTCACGAGTCAGAACAATCTCGGCGGTCCAAGCTCCCCGTTGACCTTCGCGGGCAGCGCCACGCTGCACCCGATCGGCGGGTTCATGACCAGCTTCGGCTCGCACGTCATCAACACCGGCAGCTTCAACGGCGGCATCAATGTCGATGGGGGACACAGCTTCACCATTAACGAGAACCTCACTGGCGGATCGCTCGGCAAGCGCGGCGACGGCACGCTGAACATCGGCGGCACGAACAACCTGACCGGCGGACAGACGTTCTGGGATGCCGGTACCGTGAACCTCACAGGCGCGGGCACCTCGACCTATCACTCGATTCACCTGCGAAGCCCGGTCGTCAATCTCAGCAGCGGAACGGTCACTACCGCAAACAACACCACCAGCTTCGGTGAAAGCTCGAAAGGCACGCGGCGAATGGTATCGCGGTTTGCTCGAGTTGTTGCGGGTTCGCGCGCGCACGATCGATGAAATCGTGAAGCTCGCTGCACCATACTTCCTCGACGCGGTGGAGTACGACCCCGAAGCCGTCGCCAA
>JACMJD010000467.1 GCA_014380825.1 Phycisphaerae bacterium
CCTCTCACTACCCTCTCCCAGATCACTGGGAGAGGGTGGTTTTTATTGTGTGACGAGTTAAGCGCCGGTGGACATCGGGTGGCGCAGCGGTGTGGCGGTGTCGGTGGTTGCGATAATGCGGTCGCGACCAGACTCCTTCGCTGAGTACAGCGCCGAGTCGGCCATCGCGATCAGCTCGTCCCCGCCTGCGGGCTTGTTGCGCGTGAGGGAGCCGATGCCGATCGACATGGTCATGCCGTTCGTGCGCTTCAGCAGCGCCGCCGACGCCGTGCGATATTCTTCGCGGATGCGCTGCGCGGCTTGAGCCGCATCTTGCTCGCTGGCGTGCGGGAGCAGCAGGACGAATTCGTCGCCGCCGTATCGCGCGGCCACGTCCATGCGGCGCATGTTCGCGCTGATCACCTTGCCCGCCATCACCAGCAGTTGATCGCCCACCTGGTGGCCGTAGCTGTCGTTGAGCGTTTTGAAGCCATCCATGTCGATCATCACGCACGCCAGGTCTTTCCCGTATCGCTGCGCCTCGGCGAACAACTGATCGAGCACGCGGCTGAAATGCCGCCGGTTATACAAACCCGTCAGCGGATCGGTGGCGGCCAATTCTTCGACGCGCAGCAGGGATTTTTCGAGCTGCGCGTTCTTGTCCTTCACTTCGGAGAGCGCCTGTTCCAGCGACTGGCGCAGCGAATCGTTCTCGCGCATGACCTTGGCCACCGTCAGGTTCTTCTGAACCATCAGCGGGATGGTGAACAGGTAGTCGCCGATCTTCACGACGTAGTCGGTCGCGCCGCGCTTGATCGCCTCGATCGCGATGCGACCCACGTTTTCACCGGTCACCATGATCACCGGCGTGTTACAGATCGCCTTGATCTTTTCGAGCAGATCGATTCCGGTGCAATCAGGCAAGTTGTAGTCCGACAGGATCATGTCGAACTGCGAAACGTCCTGCGCGAGGGCTTCGTTCCCGGTGGACACGCCCACGACCGTGCCGCGCCCGAAGTGGTCTTCGAGCGTTTCGCGCATCAGGTCGAGCTGATCCACGTCATCTTCGACAATGAGCAGTTTTAGCTGATTCACGTTTCTGGCTTTCCGTTTCGCACTGCCGCTTCCCGGCCACTTGGTTCGCATGGTCGGCAGTCACTGATTTACGATACGCTCAAACTCTTACAACCCGCGGAATTCGATCGATCCCGCGGTCCGCCCGCGGAAAAGTTCGCCCCGGTTACCTGGCGGTCATCTCTTGCAGCTCTCCGGCGGCAAGTGGTGATCGGGATACTGGTGAATCGTCAGCCAGTAGTTTGTGCTCGCTAACACGGTTCGTAAAAACTGCTCGGCGTTTGCGGGCTTCAGCGTGTAGCTGTTTGCCCCAAGCGCCGCGGCGAGCTGCATCTGCTCTTCACCGCACACGCCGGTCATCATTACGACCGGGATTTCCTTCAACGCCGGCTCATCGCGAATCAGCTTGAGCGCATCCAGCCCGCTCATCACCGGCATCTCGATATCCATGTAAACCAGCCCCGGCCGCGGCGCGTTGGCATATTGTCCGCGGCGGAAAAGGAAATCGAGCGCTTCCTTGCCGTTGGACACTTCAAATACGTTGTTGCTGACCTTGCACTCGGCGATCGCGTCGCGAATGAGCATGCGACAATCCGCGTCGTCATCGACGAGCAGGATCGTGATCGGCTTCTCGTTCCGCGTGATCGAGAAACCCTTGGGCTTGGTCGCCTGGCGCGGATCAGCGGTGGCTGATCCCTCGCCGGTTGCGCCTTGCGGGGCAGTTGGAGTTTTCACTCGCATGTTAACCTTCTCTCTCCGTCAGCGGACGAACGGTTTGTTGCCCGTCCGCGCGCGTCAATTCGTGCTACGCAGCGGTTGGCTGCGGCACGCCATTCGGTTCGGCGGACGCTTCGTCGTCGTCGTCACCATCCTGGGCAAACTGCGCGGCGGCGGCGCTCGCCATCGGGTTGGCTTCGCCGCCCACGAACATGCCGTTGATCGTGAACCGGAACGTCGTTCCCTCCGCCAGCTTGCTCTCCACCCAGATCCGGCCGTTATACGTTTCCACGATGCTCTTGACGCTCGCCAGGCCAACGCCCTTGCCGGCGATGTTCTGCGTCGCGGTGCTTTTTCCGCGACGGAATACGAAGAACACTTTCTCCACATCCTCCGGATCAATTCCCAGTCCGGTGTCGCGCACGTAAAACTCAGCTTCGTTCGCCCGAAGCTGACAGCCCACATGAATCTCGCGCGGCGATTTATCGCCCATGTATTTGATCGCGTTGTCGATCAGGTTCTGGAAGACCTGCCGAACGCGGGCCCGTTCGGCGTTGAGCATCGGCAGTTGCGAATCGACCACCAGGTCGATCCCGCGGCTACGCAGGTCGTTCTCGAACAATCCGCGCAGCTCCCAGACAATCTGGGCGGTGTCGACGATTTCCAGCTTTTGCCGGCGCGTCTTGATTCGGCTCAGCTCGAGCAGCTCGCTGATCAGATCGGTTTCCACGTCGACGTTACTCTTGATGCGCTCCAGGCGATGGATCACATCCTCGTCGAACTGCTCCTTGTGCTTCATCAACAGGATGGTGGCCATGCCGCTGATGTTTCGGAGCGGGGCGTTGAGGTCGTGCGAGACGGCGCGCAGGAACTCTTCTTTTTCGGCGATCTCCTGGCTGAGCCGCTTGTTGGCAATTTCGAACTGGCTGGTGCGCTGCTCGACCTTTTGTTCCAGATCGCGGTTGGCCTCGGCGAGTTGAAGGTTCGCCAGCGCCACGTCCTGCTGCTGCTGCTTGACCCAGACGGCCATCTCGTTGAACGACGACGCCAGGTCGCCGATGACGTCGCGACGATGTGCCGCCACGTGCATGTCGAGGTCGCCGGCAATGATCTTCTTCGTCGCTGCGAGCAGTTGGTGAATCGGCGAGAAGATTCGCTTCACCAGCAGATAGGCCATGGGCAAGCTGATGAACGCCACAATGCAGCCGGCGCCGATCACCATCATGTTGATCCGCGCCATCTGCGATGCTTCGTATTGGCTGGCAAGCCCGATCGAAACGTATCCGAGGATGCGTACGCCGGGCGATGTAGCGACGCCGTCCGCGAGGCGATCCTTGGTTGGCGAGGTGAGCACCGGCGCGACGACCTCGACATATTTGCCGAATACGCGCGACTCGCGATGCTGAACCTGCATCAGCAACTGGGCCGCCAGCGATTGCCGCGGCATCGGGCGGACTTCGAAATCCGGATCGCGGCCACGCGCGGCGACCAGTTTGCCCTCGGTGTCGTAGAACGCGACCAGCACGATATTGCGACCCTTGATCACATCACCGGCGGCCAGCATCAGTTCGCTGCGACCGGCATCGCCGAGCTCCATCGAATCCGCGCACGTGAACGCCAGCGCCGTCGCCAGTTGCTGCGTCTGCTGGCCAAGAATGTCATCCAGGCGCTGTGCGGTCTGCGACATGAAGATGATGCAGCTTGCGCCCAGCGCCACCGTCAGCAGGGCCATGAAGCACAGCAGCAGTTTTCCCTGGAGCCCGAGCGTCGGCGTGATGCGCTCGATCCACGACTTCCGCTCCCACGGGCGCGGCGCCGCGATCACTTCGGGATCTGTCTGGGACAACGACGGTTCCATAATTCCGGCGGCGCAGAGTCCGCCCGGAATTCATCGTCGCTGTTTGGGGTGCGGTTAATTTCTGAATCAGAAACTATCGAAGAAAACCTTCGAGATTATGGGTCGGGCCACGTTACTGCACGCGCAAATTGACGATCGTGGGGCGATCGATGCGTACAGGCAGCTCTACCAGCAGCGTGCCGTCCGGTAACCGTTCGCTCCGGTCGACGAGCCGTCCCTCGACGGTGATCAGCACGTTGCCCTCGGGCAATCCGCTGACTTCAAGCACCGGGTTTGTCACCGAGCTGGTGTGCGGGATGATCTTCAGCTCCAGCCGCGCCTCGGTGGCGATGATCTGATGCGCGCCGCGCTGCTCGTTGTAACCGTCATTGTTCGCATCGCCCGGCGTGTCGCGATTCACGCGGCCAAGCGTGTCGGTGACGGAAATTTCCGCCGGCGACTGATGCGCCGCCAGGTAATCCGGATAATCGCGCACGGCCGCGCTCATCGGGCTCCATTCGCCATCCTTGAACGCCCGGCCATCGCTATAGACCGTGAGATTCTTGACCTGTCCATCTGAAGTGAACCGCGCGCGAATGGCGTTGGCTTCTTCGATGCGCCAACCGGAGCGCGAGGCATCGCTGGTCACCAGTTTGAAATTGAATTTCCCGGGCGCTTCACCGATGTAGCTGAGCCCGCGACGCTGAACCAGCCAACCCGCGCCCGGCGGCGCCACAGCCGCCGCGGTCGATGACACCGTGGCGGGGCCGACGTGCGTCGTCACCGTGTATTCTTCAGCCTGGGTTGCGCTGGCGGGCGAGGCGGTGCTGACGATCGTTTGCGAATTGTCGATCAGCACGACATCGTCGCACCAGAGCTCCGGCGCGTTCGGCGGCAGCGTGATCACCAGCATCGTGTTGTCGCCGATCGAGGCGACGCTGGAACTCGCGCTCCCCGACAGATCCGCCAGCGCGATCGACCACGATTCGCGCGTCAGATGCACGCGTCGCGGCGAGACGCTCACATCGGCGCCCCCCACTCCATCGTCGATGCCGATCGTCACGTCGATCGGATCATCGCAATACAGGAACGCGCCGACCAGCGTCCACTCACCCGGAAACTGCCGGCCGGACAGGACCGAGCTGAGCTTGATCGCCACGCGCTCGGTGCCTTCGGGAATAAACAGGCTCCGCCGCCCGGTGTGCGAGCGATCCCACACCATCCGGCCGGGCGGTTGCATCGCGACGAACACGGCGTCGGTATCCAGCTCAAAATCCAGCAGCGTGCTGAATCGTTGCGTGCGCAGCGACGGCATCTTGCGCACGAGCTGCTGCGCAATCGGTTCCTGCTGAAGATCAATGGGTGGAGGCGATGCTTCGAACAATGCGCAGCCGCCCAATAACGACGACAGCAGCGACCCGCTTAGCATCCATGCCCCCGCCACCAACAACCTGGCGATACAACGCGTCATCATGACTTGTGCTCTCTCTCCGGTTGGAGAAGTGAGAGGCTGGCGACGAAATGCGTGCCCTACGCAATTGGACTATCGACGCGACCGCGCGGGCGGCTGCACGCCGAAGCCAACGAGTCATCTTGGGAAGCTGGCGCGCGGCTGTCAATTCTGTTGGAGAGGAATTTATTGGGCAGGGGAGGGTTCAAGCTCCAAACTACAGCTTGCAAGTCGCGACGCCGGACTGTCATCCAGAGCGGTACTCCGCGAAGGATCTGGCATCACGCGTCAGGCCAGATGCTTCGCGGCTTCAGCCCGAGCGGGTTTCACTTAGGCCGCAAATCGACCTGAACCTGAAGTGTCTGTTCGCCTCGCAGGATCTGGATGTCAGTCGGACCCTTTCCAGCGGAGATTGCGGCGGCGAAGTTCGGAAGATCGTCGACGGGGTTTCCGGCAAGCGAAAGAATGAAATCCCCTTCGCGAATGCCCGCGTCGTGCGCGGCGGAACCAGCGCGCACCTGATCGACATGCATGGCTCGTCGGCCATCAGGCGCTTCGGCTTCCGTCACGAGCACGCCCAGAAGCGCGCGATGAACTGAGCCGTACTTGATGAGCTGATCGATGACTGGCCGGGCAAGTTCGGCGTCGAGGAATTGTCCCATTCGCGCGAAGCCCGAAACCTGGCCGCGAACGTCGACGACCATCGCGCGTTCCTGCTGGCTGCGCGTCCAGACGCCCAGGCGTCCGCCGTCGCCGCCTTGCGAGAGCATCAGCACCAGCGAACCGTCGTTCGGCTTATTCCCGCGAAAGTCCGCCTTTCGGCCGAGTGTCTTTTCCAGCTTCAGCACCGTGATATTCGTCTGACGATCCGACCCGACGAACTTGGCCTTCGCCGCCCCACCGGCCAGGGCAACGACCATCAGCGGGTGCTGCGGATCGATCGAGTCCTTCTCAACGTAAACCGGAATCACTACGTGACCCTGGTCATCGTAAACAATTCCAAGCGTGCGCGGCGCGACGATCGCACCGATCACCGCGTCGTATGGCGCGGCATTGGGAGCAACGATTTCAACCGTTCCGTCCGGCCGCTGCACGACGCTCCAGCGCTCCGCGGGCTGCGTTGCCGGCCCGGTCGCATTGCCAGCGGCGGTTGTGGGTTGCGTCGTCGGCGTGATGACCGTGTTGACCATCGCCGGATCGCCCAGCACGTTCGGATCGATGTCCCACTTGTTCAACGGGCTGTCGTTGTTGCCCAGTTGCGTCATCCACTTCGGTACCGGCAGCGTCACGCGCACCAGTCCCGGACGCACGTGATCGTACAGGGCTTGCGTCTCGATGTTGATGCGCTCCAGCGTCGGCGCCGGATGTTCGCTGGCCTCAGGGCGCGGCTCATCCTGCGCGACGGCAATGCCGCACGTGAGCAAGGGAACGATGAG
Organism: Phycisphaerae bacterium; assembly: GCA_014380825.1. Next base: position 6,494 of record JACMJD010000467.1, read on the forward strand.
GGTGAACCAGCCTAGACGTGTCAAATACATCTTCATTTAGAATCCATCGCGAACGAGTCGAACGTCCCCGCTGCGCATCTCGCGCTGACGCGTCTGCCAGCGCAACAGATCGCTGCTGAACTGGCGTGCTTCGTTGAGCGTGGCAAACCGCTGCTGCGCCAGTACGCGGCCGCGATCGTCGGTGATGCCGACAGTGAACCCGCCTTCGGCAACCTCGTTGGCGTCCGGCACTGCGGTTGCGTCGCCGACTTGCGAAGCGGTGTTTCTGTTCGTTTGATTCGCGAATCGATTTTCCGCACGCTCCCGCCCGAACCACCCGACCAGCAACCCGACCACGATACACGCCGCCGCGGCGCAGGCGTGGCGGAGGATCTGGCGGCGATTGCCCCAGGCGACTTCGCGCACGGCGGCCTGATTCAGGGACCGGCCGATCGAATCGCTCGTGGCCCGCGCGGTGGCGGCGCCTTCGCGATCCATGGCGAAGAACACCTGATGCCGCAACTGCCTGTCGCGCGTGAGCTGTTCAAGCGCGATCGCAAGCGCCGGCTCGTTCTTCAAGCGAGCGCGGACCTGGTTCATCTCATCGCCAAGCAGCTCGTTGTCGAGATACGTCTCGAGCAACTCAAGATCTTGTTCGGAAACCGACGCGTTCACAGTGTCTCACCTTCTCGATTCGACTTTTAGTTTCCCGGGTCCTCCGGAAGCTGTGCATTATCCCGGCCAGCAAACTCCTTCAACATCCCCGCGAGCTGTCGACGTGCGCGATGCAGCCAGGTTTTCACCTGCGGCACGCTGGCGCCCAGGGCTTCGGCAATTTCCACGTACGAGAGATTTTCGTACTCGCACAAAACAAGAGCGGCGCGGAAATGATCCGGCAGCCGCGCGATCGCGGCACGGACTTGCCTTACTTTCTCGTTTTCGATCATTCCGTCAACCGGGGTTGATGAACGATCGGGTTGATCGTCAGTCACGGCCGACATCTTCGGCGGACGTAACAGTCGAAGTGATTCGTTCACAACTGCGCGCTTCAGGAGTCCGCCAGGTTCGCGCCAGTCGTATCGATGTCGATGCTGATACAAGTTCAGAACCGCCTGCTGGACCACGTCTTCTGGCGACGCGCGATTGCCAACGATTGCGCGAGCAATCGCGAGCAGCCGTCGCGAGTGCTGTTGGACCGCCGTTTCGAAGAGAGCGGCCGCTTCCTGCGGCGAAGAGGGCACGTATCTCCTCTCATCACCAGCAACGCGCGAGAACCGCTGAAGTTGCACCCCATCTGTGGGTTTCACTATCGCTCCTTCTAACGGGCAGGCTTTTGCGAAGCAAAGGTTTCAACCCCACGGTCAATCCGTGCTTCCGGACAGGATACGAACACGGGTTAGTTAGGTTTCAAACCGTGTAGCCCCGCCGCGAGCGGCGGGGCTACACGGGGGAATGGGGATGATTTCTCGGTTACACTTCTGACCACGTGTCCGATCCACCGCTAACCCCACCCCCACCCCCACCCCGCGCATTCACGCAAGGTGTTGGCACGGTCTTTCAATGGTTTGGCGTTCTCCTCTTTCTCTCAATGATGTTCGTCTGCTGCTCCAGCAGCCTGCTGTCGAAAGACACGGCGACGCAAGGCGATTGGCGATCAATCGGCTGGCGCAACTATTCCGCGCAATTTGCCACAACGCTCACTGTCACGCTCGGCGTGTTTTTCGGCATGGCGCTTTCTGGTGTCGGGTTGGGCTTGCAGGCGCAGAACCGTCGCACGCCTGTACTGGCGATCGCCCTGACCACCATCGGCTCGGTCTTCTGGATCGTGCAAACGATCTTCTTCGCTCGCGTCACCGGATCGATCCTCATCACGGCGGGATGTGCAATTCTTGCACTCGCGTTCATCGGCCTGTTCATGCTGTCGATCGCCGCTGCGGGCGAGATGTGGCGCGATCCGCCGCCTCAGGGGATTGAGGTGTTGCCCGAGGATTACAAAGTCCCCTACTCTCACATGCACCAGGATCCGCCGGACGTGCGATTCGCGGCCGAGCTTCAGCAGCGGCGAGAGCGGTTGGAAATTCAGCAGAAAGAGCTGGAAGCGCTGGAAGAGCGGATCAAACGCCGCATGAAACAAAACGGCGAGTGACGTATAGTTCGAGTGAGTCCGCAGCAACCGAAGGATAATGTGATGAAGCGATTTTTGTTCTCAATGGTGATGTCGTCGATCGCGGCCACCTCCGCTTTCGCTGCCGATCCGACGGCCAAAGC
>JACMJD010000468.1 GCA_014380825.1 Phycisphaerae bacterium
TGGCGGCCCACCGACGGTGGGCAGCGGATCGCTCCAAAGCGTCATGCTTGACGAGCTGCCAGGCTTAAAGGTCAGGACGCGGTCTGCGATGTTGCTCGGCCCCGCCTTGTGTCGAAACGTGGCGGTTGACGCACTCATTTGGTAAGTCGGCGTTGCGCCCAAACCGGCTTGAGGTTGAACAAAACTGAGCGTTGCGGCAGCAGCTGCGTACAAGACGGCGAAGCGCGTTGAACGCGCGCGAGATGTGGACGCGATCATGGAATCCCCTTCGCTTTGTATTAAAGTGCGCGACAAGTGTCCTCTGCTACTCGCGCGCCCGCAAGCAAGAATTATAAAATCTATCTGCGTGCTACATGTGAGTGCAATGTGCTGCTCCGCGAATGTCCGAACGCGGTTTGAGGGTCGTCATTGCACGGCTATGATGTTTCGTCCGCCGCACGACCGTGATGATCCGCTATGCAAAAACTCGCCGAAATCAGCATTAAACGACCGGTCTTTGCTTCCATGCTGATCCTCGCCTTGGTTGTTGTTGGCGCCGCCGCCTACTTCCGGTTGGGCGTGGATCGGTTTCCGGCGGTCGATCTGCCGAGCGTCAGCGTGCGCACGACCCTGCCGGGCGCATCGCCCGAGACGATGGAGACCGAAGTCTCCGAGCGCATCGAAGAAGCCGTCAATACGGTTGAAGGGATCGAAGAGTTGCGATCGGTTTCGGCGCAGGGCTCCTCGTTCGTCATCGCAACTTTCTCGCTCGACCGCAATATCGACGTGGCCACCCAGGACGTTCGCGACCGCATCGCGACGGTGCTGAAGGATTTGCCGGATGACGTTGATCCGCCGGTTGTCTCCAAATTCAACGCTGACTCGGCGCCGGTATTAACGGTCGCGCTGTCGGGCCAGCGCTCGGTGCGCGAGCTGACCGAGATCGCCGATAAGGTCGTCAAAGAACAACTCGAGCGATCGAAAGGCGTCGGCCAGGTTGATATCGTCGGCGGGCTGGAGCGCACGATCAACGTCTGGGTCGATGCCGAAAAGCTGGCAGCGTACAACCTGCCGATCACCGCGGTGCGCGATGCGATCGTCGCGCAGAACTCGGAAGTGCCGGCGGGAAATCTCACCGGCGATCGCCGCGAGCAGGTCCTGCGCACGATGGGCCGGATCACGGATCCCAAGGCGTTCGCGGACATCGTGATCGCGCGCGTCAACGGCGTGCCCATCCGCGTGCGCGATGTCGGGCGCAGCGAAGACGGCACGAAAGAACAGCGCTCCGTCTCGCGACTGAACGGCGTGCCGTCAGTTCAGTTGAACATCACGCGGCAGACCGGCGCGAACACGGTGGAAGTGATCGAATCGGCCAAGCAGAAGCTGGAGCAGATCCAGCCGCAGCTTCCGCCGGGCGTGAAGATGGAAGTCATCCGGGATCAGTCGCGGTACATCTACGCGGCGCTGCATGAGATCAATATTCACCTGATTCTTGGTTCGATCCTTGCGTGCCTGGTGGTGCTGGCGTTCGTGCGGAGCTGGCGGAGCACGGTGATCGCGGGCATTGCGATCCCGACATCACTGGTGGCAACGTTCGGCATGATGTGGGCGCTGGACTTCACGCTCAACAGCGTGACGATGCTGGCGCTGGTGCTGATGGTCGGCATCGTGATCGACGACGCGATCGTGGTGCTGGAAAACATCTTCCGGTTCGTCGAAGAAAAACGCATGACCCCGATTGAAGCCGCCCGCCGCGGCACGGCGGAGATCGGGCTGGCGGTGCTGGCGACTACGCTGTCGCTGGTCGTTATCTTCATCCCCGTCTCCTTCATGAGTTCGATCAGCGGGCGCTTTCTCTACCAGTTCGGCATCACGGCCGCCGTTGCGGTGATGGTGAGCTTGCTGGTTTCATTCACGCTCACGCCCATGATGAGCTCGCGCCTGCTCAAGCGTGCGAAAGTTGTCGACGGCGAAGATGCTCACGCGAGAAGCCGTGGCGGGTTCTACTCCGTCATCGATCGCATCTATACCACCCTGCTGAAGTTCTGCATGAGATATCGGTTCGGCGTGGCGGTCGTCGCGCTGGTTGTGATCGCCTGCTCGATCCCCGCGTACAACCTCGTCAAGCGCGAGTTCGTGCCCGGCGATGTGGACGAAGCCGAATTCGAAGTGCGCGTCAACGCGGCGGAAGGCACCAGCTTCACGGCGATGAACGCCGTCATGAAGGAAGTGGAAGCCGACGTGCTCAATAACCCGGCCGTGCGCGTCGTGCAGGCGCAGGCGGGCGGTGGCTTCATTGGCGGCACGAACCAAGGCGAGATGTACGTTCGTATCGCGCCGCACGAAGAACGGTATTTGTCTTTCGGAAAATTCTGGCGCTCGCTGCGCGCCGGCAAGCCGATGGATGCGTTCAAGGGAAATTACACACAACGCGACGTCGTGGTGCAGTTGCGCCAGCAGATGGCGCGCTATCGCAACCGCAACATCAGCGTCGCCGTTCGAAACTATCCATCGATCAACCTGGGCGGCGGAAACTTCGAAATCGACTTCGCGATCAAAGGGCCGGACCTTCAGGCGCTTTCGGATTACACCGAAGCGCTCAAGAATCGCGCGATCGAAGACAACCGGCGCGGTGAAGGCTTACTCGCCGGCATCGCGGATGCGGACACGACGCTGAAGCTGAACAAGCCGGAGCTGCGCGTGAACATCGACCGCGAACGCGCCGCGGACTTAGGTGTCAGTCCGAGTGACATCGGCACGGCGCTTCGTTTGATGGTGGGCGGCGACGAAGAGGTCACGCGCTTTCACGATCTTCAAACCAACGAAGACTACGACGTGCAGCTTCGCCTGACCGAATCCGATCGCACCGATGAAACGGTCCTGCCGCAGTTGCTTCTCCCCCGCCGCGCTTCCGCAGGCGGAGCGATCGCCAACGCGAACAATGTGATGAGCGGCAACCTCGTCGAGTTGCGCAACATCGCGTCGCTGGAATCGTCAACCACGCCCTCGCGAATCGACCGCACCGACCGCGCGCGCAGCGCCAACGTCCGCGCAGCCGTCGGTCCCGGATTCGCGCTGCAGGATCGACTGGACGCCCTTCGACAGGCCGCCGATGAATTGAAACTTCCGCCGGCATATACGACGGCGATCTCCGGGCGCGGGCGCGAGCTGGAGCGCACGTTCTGGCAATTCGCCGGCGCGTTTCTGCTGTCGATCATGTTCATGTACATGATCCTGGCGGCGCAGTACGAGAGCCTGGTTCACCCGCTGACGATCCTGATCTCGCTGCCGCTGAGCGTGCCGTTCGCGCTCATTTCGCTCTGGGCGATGGGCGGAACACTCAATCTTTATTCCGCGCTGGGCATCCTGGTGCTGTTCGGCGTGGTGAAGAAAAACGCGATCCTGCAGATCGATCACATGAATCAGCTCCGCGCCCACGGCATGCCGCGATACGAGGCGATCATGGTCGGCAACCGCGACCGCCTACGCCCCATCCTGATGACGACGCTGGCGTTGATCGCCGGCATGTTGCCGCTGGCCGTTGGCGCCGGTCCCGGCGCCGAAGAACGCCGCGCCGTCGCGATTGTGGTGATCGGCGGACAGACGCTATCACTACTGCTCACGCTGCTGGTAACGCCGGTGGTGTATTCGATCTTCGATGACTTGCAGTTGATGATGCGTCGAAAGAAACACGCGCACGAGATGGATGAAGATCTTCCGGTCGCGGCATTGGCGTCAGCTCGGGAAGAATCCGCGATCGCACGCTGATTCATGGTTGGTGTAGGACGCCGGATCTGAGTGTACTCGCGAAGATCCGGATCTCGTTGCGCGATTGATCAAAATCAAGAGACATCCGGGTCTTCGCGAGTACGCTCAGACCGGGCGTGTGGAGTGGTGCTACCTCGACCTAGGTTCCGACGCGGCGAAGCTGTACCAATCGCCCGAGACGTGCACGAGGCGATATTGCTCGCGTCCAAATGGAGTGCCTTGTCGCGATGGTTGATACGCGAAGCCCAGCGATACGCGATTGCGTCGAAGTCCGTCCTGATAATTGCCGGTGACGAAATACACGCCGCCTTTTCCGTCGGCCGCGTAGCGAAGCACATCGTAGACGCCGACGCGACGATTCAGCGCCTCGCCTGCGGCCACTTCAGGCGCGTTTCGCAGCAGCGGCTGGAATTCGTTCAGCGATGCCCAGAGTCCGATGCGCGCCGGAATCGACATGATCACCATAGACCCACACGCCACCGTCAATGTTGGCGCGACGGCCATGCGTAGAACGCCTGTCCACACGCCGTGCGTTCGCTCGCCGTCGATCAGCCACTGAAAGCTTGCAACGGTCCACGCGACCGCGAGTGCTGAAAACATCAGCATGCTGATGCAGGTGAACATTGACCAGCCGGGCTCGTGTCCGTCGTACAGGAACAAGAGGCAGGTCAAAAGCGTGGCAAAGTTGACGTAGGTGAGCCGCCGGGCGGGCGACATCCGCTTGCTCTTGCGGCGCGGCGTGATGAGGGAATCCAACGCCACTGATTCATGTGAAACGGACTGATAAGTGGCTGCATCTTGAGGCATAAAAAAGAGCGCGCAGGGAGCACGCTTTTTATGTCATCGACCCTCTCCGTGTGCGAGATAAGCAAACGTTGATCCAGAAGATCCTAATTTTCGGCACTCTTACGAAAACGCCGGTCGTGTGGTGCTGCGTTTGCTAAATCGTACGGATTATGAAGACCAGTCAAGATGGGAAAACGGTGTCGTCCTGGTTCGAACACGTCGAGGTACCGCAGTTCGATCCGTTGGATGGGGATCGCGAATGCGACGTATGCATTGTCGGTGCGGGCATCGCCGGACTGTCGGTTGCGTATCAACTCATCCACGCGGGTCGATCCGTCATAGTGATCGACGACAGCCAGATCGGTGACGGCCAAACGGGTCGCACCAGCGCGCACCTGGCGAGCGAGTGGGACGATCGATATTTCGAAGCGGAGCGCGAGCTTGGCGCTGAGGCGGCGCGCAAGATTTACGACAGCCATTCGCGCGCGATCGACGAGATCGAAGCGATCGCACAGCGTGAAAATATCGACTGTGATTTCCAGCGCGTACACGGCTGGCTGTTTCTGGATCCGAGCACCAAGGAGAGCGATCTCGATGACGAGCTGAAGGCCGCGCATCGCGCGGGGTTTGGCGACGTCGAACGACAGCCTCGATTACCGATCGAAGGATTCGATCCCGTTCCCTGCCTGCGATTCGGGAGACAGGCGGAATTTCATCCGATCAGATATCTCGCGGGCCTGGCACGCACGATCACGCAGCGCGGTGGGAAGATTTTCTGCGGCGATCGCGTCGTCGATGTGCAGGGCACGGACAAATCTAAACACGCGCGCGCCACCGCGATAACCCAGCGCGGCCCGGTCGTGCGGGCCAACGCGATCGTCGTCTGCACGAACACGCCCGCGCCGATCAACGATTGGATGGGCATTTACACGAAGCAGTCCGCGTATCGCACGTACGTGATCGCCGCGAAAATCCCGAAGGGAAGTATCCCGAGCGCGCTCTATTGGGACACGGCCGATCCGTACCACTACGTTCGCGTGCAGAAGATGCCGCAGCAGGACTTCGATCTCCTGCTGATCGGCGGTGAAGATCACAAGACCGGCCAATTCCCCGAGCGGGCTGCCCCGTTCATGCGACTGGAAACTTGGGCCCGGCCCAGGTTCAAACAGATGGGCGAGGTGATCTATCGCTGGTCGGGCCAGGTCCAGGAACCGATCGACGGCGTGGCGTTCATTGGCCTATCCCCCCACGCCAAGCCGGATGTCTATGTCGCCACCGGTGACAGCGGCATGGGCCTGACCCACGGCACGATCGCAGGAATGCTGATTACCGACCTGATCCTCGGTAAACACAACCCATGGACAGATCTGTATAACCCCTCGCGAAAAACCCCCGCGGCCGCAGGCGACTTCCTCAAAGAGAATTTGAACGCCGCCGAGCAGTTCGTGAAACATCTGACCCCCGGTGAAGTCTCTTTCGTGGACGAAATCACGCCTGACAGCGGCGCGTTGATGCGGCACGGCTTGAAGAAGCTTGCCGTTTACAAGGATGAATCGGGTCGCGTGCATGAACTGTCGGCGGCCTGTACGCATCTGGGCTGCCTGGTTTCGTGGAATGACATTGAAAAAACGTGGGATTGCCCGTGCCACGGAGCTCGATATGACCCAACGGGAAAGGTGATTATGGGTCCGGCGATCACCGATCTGTCACACCACAAAGAATGAATGCCCAACCAGGCAGAAAAGCTTTGGTGACGGTTGTTGAAGGGGTTATATTTCCGGTCAGTTAGGGCTTGGGAGAGTCCGGGAGAAAATGCCATGGAATCGTCGTCGCGCCGCGCGGCCCAGTTTGGACTGGGTGCCGCGATTATCCTGCTGATTACCTGCGTCACGCTGATCGTCGGCGCCGCCGTTCATGCTGGTCCGTCGAATATTCCGCCGTCCGCGCAATCGGCTGTGATTCGGTAACTTGAACGTGGCATGGGCGTCCCGCCCGTGCGCACGCGGCTTGAGCCGCAAATTCGCGGGCGAGACGCCCACGCCACGAACTTCATCTGACCTTGTCATCTCCTCCAGTTCTTGCGTGCGCATTTCCCACCTCGCGGTACAATAGCTTTTCATGCATGTCGTGATCTTCGAGGGCTCGCGCCTGAATGCGCTCGCGCCGCTGTCGCTGAGTCGACCCACGTTCACACTCGGCGCCGGCACCGGCACGCTCCTCGATAAGCACCTTCGATTTCTCAAGCCGACGCGCGTCACTCTCTGGGTGCGCCCACAGTTCGAAGAGTGGGTTCGCGCGCACATCGTTCCGCAGATCAAAGTGCCGACGACGATCAACACGCCGCTGGACGATGAGATGGCGCTGCTCAGCACCGGGCGAACGCTGTATCTCTCGAATGTCGAGCGCGAAGAAACCGAATGCGTGGTCGTGGAAGAAGGCGATCTGATCCGCAAGGCCGTCGTCAGGCGTCCTGGGTTGAAGCCGGACGACATCATGAATCGCACGCAGCGCTGGATGGACCTGTTCGCGTTGCCGCGCACCATGCCGCACGCGCGGTTCATCGATCATCCGTGGGACCTGATCAGTTGGAACGAGGAAGCGCTGATCGTCGATTCGCTCGAATGGCGCGATCATTCCGCGCCGGCGAAGGAAGGTCCGTATCACCTGGTCAACGGCGAAGACGTGCTGGTGGAGGATGGCGCAAAGCTTTCGCCCGGCTGCGTGCTCGATGCGAGCAAAGGCCCGATCATGATCGGCAAGGGCGCGTCGATCGGCTCCAACGCTGTTCTGCAAGGCCCCTGCTTCATCGGCCAATATGCGACGGTCTCTCCGCAGGCGATCATCCGCCCGGGCACGTCGATCGGGCCGGTCAGCAAGGTGGGCGGCGAGATTTCAAACTCCATCTTCTTCGGCGCATCGAACAAAGCGCATGAGGGTTTCCTGGGCGACAGCTACATCGGCAAGTGGGTGAACCTCGGCGCCGGCACGACCACCAGCAATCTGAAAAACACCTACGGCGAAATCGACATGCGGCTCGGCGGCAAGACCATCCCCACCGGCCGGCGATTTTTAGGCGCGATCATCGGCGATCACACCAAGACCGCGATCGGCACGCGTCTGACCACCGGCAGCTACGTCGGCTTCAACTGCATGATCGCCACGAACGGACTCACGCCAAAATTTGTCCCGAGCTTCACGTTCCTGACCGACAAAGGCGCGGAGAAATTTGATACGGAAAAAGCGATCGAAGTCGCCAAGAACATGTTCAGCCGGCGCAATCGCAAGTGGACGGAGATCGAAGAAAACCTGATGCGGTTCATCGCGAAGAACGCGCGTGAGCTTGAATTATCGCAGTGATTCGACCCACTTCACGTACGCGTCCATATCAAACTTGCGACGAAGTCCGGCCTCGTTCATGTAGCGCACCGTGCCGAAGATCTTCCGCGCCGGTCCCCACGGACGATCGTGCAAACCAAAAAGCCACGCGACGTTCGCGTACGAAACCGGGTCGCGGCCGTCGATGAAATATTTGTTGTTCAGATGCAGTGCGATCTCGAACGCCTTGCGCGGCGATCGCGTCCATTCGATGATCTTCTTGCCCCAGTACATCCGCATGTAGTTGTGCATGAATCCGGTGAGCGTCATCTGCCGCTGCGCAGCATTCCAATACGGATCGTGCGTCTGCGCCGTCTCCAGTTCCTGCGATGAATACGTCACCGGCCGCGGGTCGCGAGCGTGCTGCGTCAGCGTTTTGATCGCCCAGGCCGGCAGCGCGTCGAACGAATCGTACTTCGGACAGTAGTGGACAAAGTTGAAGTCCAACTCGCGGCGGACGATCAATTCCTCAAGATATGCCTCGCGATCGCGCGCGGTGCCCTGCTTGGCATCGCGGATTCGCAACGCGATCTCAATGGGAGAGATGTTTCCGAAGTGCAGAGATGGCGACATCGTCGATGTCTGGGCGGCGCTGGGTTCGTTGCGACCTTCTGCGTAACCGTTGAGTTTGGTACGGATGAATTCGTCCAGAACCTTGATCGCGGTGCGATGACCGCCGGTGAAGTGGGAAGAGCGCGCGACGCTGCGATCCAGTTTGAGTGTTGGCAATGCCCTCGTGAGCTTGATGTCTCCTGCAATTCCTAGCGCGAGCGAAGCGTTTTTGATCTGCGACGCCGCGAGCGGCTGAAGATACGCCCTGAGGAGTTTGTGGATTTTCGGACGGATGGTCCGTGCCGCGAATTCCCGGTGATCGGATACTGTTTCGACCGGAATGACGACATCGCTCTCGACTTGAATCACCGAACATTTCGCGCCGTCCGCAACATCATCGCGCCAGCGCTGCTGATGTCGCGTGTAGCCGCGATCGCAGACGACGATCGCGGCACGCTTCGCGTAATGCAGTGCGACCACTGCCGGCGAACCATGCTTGACGACGAACTTGATTCCGCGCGCCCGCAGTTCGGCTTCGACATCCCGCAGTCCCTCCAGCATGAACGCGTAGTGCCGCTCGTTGGCTTCGGGGTAATCGTCCATCAGGCCGAAGCAGACGAGCAGCGGAATGTCGAGGCGATTAGCTTCCCAGATCGCATATTCCAGCGCGTGATTGAACGCGACGCGCTGCGACGCCTGCATCCAATACAACACATATTGGCCAGCCCGCGCGGGCTTGTCGTTGAGGTTGGCGATGCGTGCCGCGTCGATCATGGCGCGCGGTTATACAAGGAAAGCTTGGAGCCGACGCCCCCGCGCCGATATCATGCCGCCGGTTTCACTTCTCCTGAAAGGGGCGCAAAGCTCATGCTTGAGATCCTGTTACTGATCTGGCTGGGAAGAAAGATCGCGGCGATGGCGCGCGAGCGAGGTCGCGGGCCGACCGGGTATGTCTTCATGCTGGTGGGCCTGTGGATCGGCGGCGAAATCAGCGGGATGATTGTCGGATCGATGCTTTCGCCCGGCACGCCGGGCGACTTCAACGGCATGGCATACATCTTCGCGCTGATCGGCGCGGCCGCGGGCGCGACGGCTGCGTTCCTGATCGTAAAATCGCTTTCGCCGGTCGGTGTGATGAGCGGCGCGCGGGGATTTCCGATGGCAACTCCCGGAATGCCGTATCAGGCACCCGATACCATGCCTCCGCCGCCGCGCCGATAGGCGCCGCGCAGGTAGCGATTTAGCCGGTCGATTTGCTCGCGGTCGCGCCGATCCCTACACTTCAGCACGTCACATGACTTTGTCGTTGAACGTACTCGGATCGTCCGCCGCGCCACCGCTGTCGGCCCTCCGCAAGCCGTCGTGGCTGAAGATGAAAATGCCCGCCGGCGAGGCATATGGCGATCTGCTGCGCCTGGTGAACGAAAA
>JACMJD010000039.1 GCA_014380825.1 Phycisphaerae bacterium
ACGCACTACTACGGCCACCTGGAATCGCTCCTGAAGGACAAGACCATTCAGGACTATCCGATTGGCTACGACTACAACAACGAGCAGGATCGCTTTGGCGACATCGCCCGGATCTGGAACCAGACCTACGAGCCCGGCTCGAAGGAGTGGGTCGAGTACCTTGAACACCAGAAGGCGAACAAGGTCACGTTCGATCCGACGTTCAACATTTACGCCGCGTCACGCGACCTGATGCGCGCGCGCAACGCCGACTGGCACCAGAACTACACCATGCCGCAGCTGTGGAACTACTTCCAGAGCACGCGCGACAATCACGGCTCGTACTTCTACGACTGGACCACCGAGAACGAATACCACTGGAAGATGTTCTATCAGCGCTACATGCGGCTGATGAACGACTACAAGAACATCGGCGGCCGCGTCACGGTCGGCACCGACTCGGGCTTCATCTGGAAGACCTACGGGTTTGCCTACGTCGAAGAGATGGAGCTGCTGCGCGAAGCGGGCTTCCTGCCGCTCGAGATCATTCGCTCGGCGACGATGTGGGGTGCGAAGACGCTGTATGAGCCGAAGGGTGAAGCGCCGCCGATGGGCGTGGTGCGCACGGGCCTGCTCGCGGACCTGGTGATCACGACCGAGAACCCGCTCAGCAACCTGAAAACGCTCTACGGCACCGGTCACATGCGCCTGAATCCCCAGACCAACCGTCAGGAGAAGGTGGGCGGCGTGAAGTTCACCATCAAGGACGGGATCGTTTACGACGCGCAGAAACTTTTGGCTGAGGTGGCCGCGGCGGTCGCCGCGGAGAAGCGCACCGTCACTACCTCCGCACAGCAATAGCCGGGCTTGTGAGGTACGCATTTTGCTCTATCAGCAGTCGATTCGCCGATTTGGGCGGATCGCGCTATTTAAGGGGAATGTGATGCTCAAAAGAAGTTTCCAGTCGATGGCCTGCGTGCTGATGCTGGTGGGCGCCGCCGCGTGCGCGCAGACCGCGCGCGGCGTCGTGGCCGATACCAAAGACAACACCTCAGCCGTGCGTGGCGCCGCTGAAACGGTCGACGTCAAGACTGCCATCATCGCCGACAAGACGATTGACTCCGGTGCGATCGACGTTGATACCTATCAGGACAAGAAAGTCGTCGTCATTCGTGGCTCGGTGCCCAACCAGATGCAGAAGGACAAGGCGGGAATGATTGCCCGTGACAACGCCAAGGGCTACACGGTCGACAATCAGCTCGCCGTCGTTCCGAAGTAGGAAGGACGATCTTTCGAACGGGGCTAGTTTCTAGCTCCGGCAGAGATCGAGCGCGGCATGTCGCCACTCCGGAAACCGGAAGGTGAAGCCGTGCTCGATTAATTTGCGCGGCACCACCCTTCGACTCTTCATGATCAGTTCTGTTTCCGTCTTCAGGAAGAGCGCGCCCAACTCCAGCATCCAAGCCGTCGCCGGCAGACCGAATGGGGCGCCGCATGTCTCGCGAAGCGTCCGCATGAACTCGGCGTTCGACAGCGGATTCGGTGACGCGACGTTGACGACTCCATTGATCTCCTCGTGATCGATCATCCACTCAATCGCCGCGATGAAGTCCGTGTGGTGAATCCACGAGAGAAACTGACGGCCATCGCCGGCACTCCCGCCCAATCCCCTGCGCGCAAGACCCCTCAGCGTGTCAAAGACGCCGCCTGGATCCGGACTTAACGTCATCGCCGATCGAAGCGCGATCTTGCGCGTGCGATCGAGGCTGACTTGATCGAATTCACGTTCCCACGCTCGAGCGACGTCGATACTGAATCGCCACGAATCGGGCACGCTCGATTCGTCTCCTCCGATCACTCCTGAAATTTCGTCGTTCGCGCGGGTGTAGGTGTGCGCATAGATCGTTGCGGAGCTGGC
>JACMJD010000469.1 GCA_014380825.1 Phycisphaerae bacterium
CGAGTTTCTTCGTACGACGGAGCAGCAAATGCGCACCCGCGGGTCTATCACCTTGTCCCGAATTCGAGCCAGTCAACTCCTCGCCGCTTGCGCGGCGACGGTGCTTCCCAGCATCGCACTGGCGGCAATCACATATGTGCCGTCATCGTCCAGCGTGACCCTCACGCACGACGCCAACACCAGCAGCGGCGGGGCGGACAAGACCGTCAACATTGCGCCGCCGACGTCGTCGTCTATGACGTCATTCCAGATCAACAACACAATTTCTGGCGCGACCAGCTCGCTGGCGAAGGGTTCGATCGGCAGCGTCACCAACCCGACCACCGCGACCTTCACGCTCGCCGGCGGCACGGGCGTCACTCAGGTCGATCCATCTCACGTCTGGGGACCCAGCTCCCTGAAGTTCAACCTCAACGGCGTGTGGAACACCGGCACGACCGCGTTTGGTCCGACCGCCACGGGATATTTCTCGATGGGTTACGCCGGCACCGTGGGCGGCGCGGGAAGCACTGCGCAGGTAATCATCAACCTGACGTTCAAGGACAACCTGGGAAACAACCTGCGATCGGCAATCAGCTTCAGCGACACGATCACCGCCGCCGGATCGTTTGCCAAGACGTACACCAGCAGCGTACCGATGACCGGCGGAAGCGTGGGCGCGAACAAGCAGGTGAAGGTAAACGGCACGATCGAATTTCGCGCCAACAACGGCGGCGGGCCGGTCGATCTGAGCCCGGTAAACTTCGACTGCGGCGGCGCGCCGCCCACCGCGACGTGGGTCGCCAACACCGGCAACTTCGACGATCCGGCCAACTGGAACGGTACCGGCGCGGATTTCATCGTCGAGCCCGGAAGCACGTTTCCGACTGTCCCGAACAATCCCGGCGATCGGGCGCGCATCGTCAACATGGGACTGACTGGCGGCGTGAGCCGCGTGCTTACCGTGAACAACGCGACGACGCTCGGCACGCTCGACATCGACGACGACGACGCGGTCTTCCTGCAACCCGCGGGCGGCGGAGCGTTGAATTTCTCGTCCGCCTCCGGCGACGCGGTCATTCATACAGGCAACTCGCACGGCTCGGCGTCCACCTCGATCGAAACGCCGGTGGGCTTGGGCTCGGCGATGACTGTCGACGTCGATTCCGACAGCGAATTTGCGGCGCGGCCCGGATTCTTCGCGCGGCCGCCTGGTTCGCCGAACAATCATGCGGGCCTGCTGAATATGACCGGTGCGATCTCCGGCGGGCAAAGCATCACGTCCATCGGCGACGGTACGCTCGAACTGTCGGGCACCGCGCCAAACACGTTCACCGGCGGGCTGCACAGCCGCGCGGGGATCGTGGGCGCCCACAAAGGTGGCGCGCTTGGCATGGGAACCGCGACGATCCAGGATTCGCGCCTCGATTACGGCGTGTCCGGCGCCGCGAACCCCAGCACCGTCACCGAGATGAGCGCGCTCGGCCAGGTGTCGTACACCGCTGGGAACATCGCGTTGAGCGACCGGTTCTCGATCGCCGATCTATCGGCCGTTGATGCGGGCCCGGACATCCTGGCGCAGATGCGAACGCAGTTCGCGGCAGGCAGCGTCAATCTCACGCTCTCGCCCGGCGCGATGATCGCCCACCAGGCGTTCGACACCGGCTCGGTCGGTAATCCGCAGGGAATTCAGCCGAACAGTCCGCTTTACGTCTACGGCGTCTCACGATTCTTTGGCAACCAATCGATCATCGTCGGCTCCGAATCGAACTCGCCGTGGCGAGGATTTGGCGCGCCGCGAACAAACGTATCGTTCGGCGACGGCGGCCAAGGGCAGATCGGCATTGCCGGCGACGCGGAGCTGGTTTCGCTTCGCGGAACTCTGTTTATAGATAGTCAGTTGATCGCCGTTACGCCGCTGCCCACCATCACGATCCGCGGCGGCGGCCACGTCATCATCAACTCGCCGCCGGTGCCGTTCGCCGGACCGATCACCGTTGAATCGGGAATGCTTTCGATTCTTTCCGACTGGACGCCGCAATCGATCACGGTTCTGGCCGGCGGCGCGATGGGCGGCGCCGAATCGAACGCGCCGCTGATCATCCAGGACAACGGCCACATCGCGCCGGGCGGCGAGGCGATCGCAACTTTTCAGTCATTCTCATCGCTCTCGCTTGCTAATCTCACGCAGTGGGATTTCGATCTCGACACCGCGGGTGTCGTCGGCGGACCGAACGATCTGCTCGTCGTCGACGGGCCTGTCGTGCTCGATGGAGTCCTCAACGTGAACGGCCTGGAGAACTTCGGGCCCGGCACGTACACGATCGCACTGCTGAACGGCGCGATCACCGACAACACCGTCGAGATCGGCTTCGTGCCGCCGAACTACGAATACGATCTGAGTCTGGTCAGTAATTTCCAGGGCGTCGGATCGTCGTTGCTGTTGACCGTTTCCGACGTGCCCGAACCCGCCTCGATCGGATGCCTGGCGGCCGCAGGAATTCTGCTCGGCCGGCGCGTGCGACGGGTTCGCTAAGCTCAATTTGGAACAATAACGCCGCGAGCGCATCGAGCGCCGCGGCGTTTTTATTTGACATCAAGCGATCGCGCTATCGTCGTCTCGGACCCGCGACGGGTGGGCGCTGCGGGCCGGCAACGGGCGGGCGCGAACGCGCACGCGTCAGCGACAACGGCGGCTGTGGCGGGGGATTTTGCGGATCTACCGTAAATGTGAAACTCGGCGATTGTGCGTTGATCGTGGGCTGTTGAGTTGTAATGGGCCGGCCGTTGTCGGAATTCTTGTCTTCGGTCACCTGAATGATCGTGCCTTCGATGCCGCCGCTGATGTAATTCGCGGTGACCGTGTAGACACCCTTCGGATATTCGATTGGCCAGATCACGGTTTGAAATCCGAATCCATCGGTCGCCTTGCTCGGGCCGCTGTGCTCGCCGCCACTGGCGACGACGCGGTTGGTGATGCTGACGGTTTCGCCCAGCGGGCTGATGACTTTCAAATCGATTTCGCTGCCGGTCGAACCGAACCATGTCAGGTCAAACTCAAGCTGCTTGCCTACCGGAAACACGCCAACGAGCGTTCCCTTGAATTGTCCGGCGCGAGCTTCATCCAGGAACGCGAGGACACCCAGGTCGCTGAAATCGCTTCCGCCTGAAACGGCCAGTGAGAGCTGAAGCAGGCGATCGGTTTCGGTCCGGCCGGAGAACTCGCTCTTCGGATCGATGCGCGACTGCCCGCGCGAATATTCGGCTGTCGATTCCGCCACCGTGCTTACCTTCGCTTTGCTGCCGCCGCGCGATCCGACCGATGTCTGCTTGCGCACGTCGCGGAACATCGCCTGGCCGGTGAAGCTCACTGCTTCGGGTGCGAATGGCGGTTGATCGAACAGCAGCACCTTCGTGCCGCGCACGGCCAGCACCGAATTCGGGCTGTGAACCTTCGCATCGTACTCGCGCCCCGCGCCTTCGATGTCGTATCGCGTGCGGCCATATTTCATGCCGAGGTCGGTGACGAATTTTCCATTCTCGAAATTCGCGCGCAGGATCTGAACCGTTCCGAGACGGTCGAGCGTGATGATCTGGTTGTCGCCGATCGAAAATCGCACGGCGCTTTTCATCGAAGTGCGCAGCTCCGTTCCTTCCGGAAACTGCTGGCCGACTTTGGCGCGTTCCCACTTCTGATCGGGCGAGGTTCTCGTCTGAACGTTGCCTTCGATCCCGGTGATCGTGATGGTGAGCGGGCCGTCGGGAAGAACGATGCCAGCTTGCGTGGCGGGTTGAGTCGCCTGTTGCGTTGCCTGAACCGCGAAGGCGGGCGCGGAGTGAAACAGAACGGCGGACAGCGCGGCTGCGCAGAGCATATGGCTTCGTCGCATCATCATCCGCCACCTCCTGAACCAGCTTCGCTCGGCAGGACCGCAGCGGGAACTTCCACGGCGTTACCACGCTGCCAGTCTTCCATCTTACCCATCACGCCTAGGAACTCGGCGCCGGAAAACGTCTGATTTGGACTGCTCGGCGGATACACGCCTTCGTAGATTAACTCTCGAACTGCATATCTCGGGGCGGTTCCAGTCGCGCGCATCATCACTCCGCCGCGGATCTTGAGCGACCGGGCGATAGCCACCGCCAGCGTCCCGCGATCCACCGCCTGCGTTGCCGGCCGATCGAAGTTGCCAGACAGCAGTCCGCGCGACTTCAAAGTATCTACGCGTCCGGCGTAGGTTTCGGTTTTATCCTCGCCATCGACGTAAATCAGCAGTCCGTGAAACGCATCGTCGTTGCAGGTCACCGGCTTTTCACCTAACGCATGCCAAAACTCGATCTGGGCGTCGGGATCGTTGGCGCCGAATTTCGAAGCGACCGATTCGGAAACCTGCGCAGTGTGACAACCCGCAAGCATCAGCATGCACGCGAGCGCGATCCCGGAATATCGCATCGCTTCAAAACGCAATCGTCACTCCCGTGTATAAAAACTGCCGGAACTTCTTGTCGTTCTCGACCGAATCACCTGGGATGAACAGTCCGTATCGAACGGACAGCGCAACGTCGCTGGTGATCTGCCAATTCAAATACACGTCCGGCTCAACACCGAGAAATCGGCTGTCGCTTGTTTCCTCGTCGATCGGCGCGTTGGCATTGAATTTCTGGAATA
>JACMJD010000470.1 GCA_014380825.1 Phycisphaerae bacterium
GCGTGATGCGCGAGGCGTCGATCCCCAGCCACCGCATGACGAACCGGCCGTACGTGAAATACGCGATGATCAGGATCAGGCCACTGAGCGCGATCACCGGAAGGATCGTCATGAGCGGAGATTCTAACCGCAGATGAACGCAGATAAACGCAGATTGATGCACGCGAATTGCTGTGGCACGGCATCTCCAGAGTTTTCGAGGCTATCGTAACATACAAACGTTCAATTGAACGTTTGTATATCGGGAGAAGCTCACGGTGCGAAGTAGGTACCTGTCAATCCGCGTTCAGCCGTTCGACGGGCTTAGGGCAGGTTGCGTTCATCTGTGGATCAGAATGCTCTGCGATATTGCTGCGATAGCGGCAGGTTCTCGCGATGACCCAGCTCGATCGCGGCATGAACCGGAAAGTACGAATCACGCAGCGACGCCCGCGCGATGAGCACCATGTCCGCTTTCCCGGATCGCACGATCTCGTCCGCCTGCCCCGCTTCGGTGATCAACCCCACGGCCGCCGTAGCAACGGCGGCATCTCTTCGGATTCGCTCCGCAAACGGCACCTGATATCCCGGCCCCACCGGAATTTTCACGTTCACGTTCCCCCCGCTGCTGCAATCGATCAGGTCGGTGCCGAGCTCCTTCAGCCGTCCGGAGAGTTTCACCGAATCGTCGATCGTCCATCCGCCCTCGACCCAATCGGAGCAGCTTAATCGCACGAAGAACGGCAATCGATCCGGAATCGTTTTGCGCATGGCGGCTGCGGTTTCGGTGATGAAGCGGGTGCGGTTGTCGAAGGATCGGCCGTACTCGTCGGTGCGGAAATTGGAGAGCGGCGAGTAGAAGCTGTGCGCGAGATATCCATGGGCGCCGTGGAGCTCGATCAGCTCGAAACCGGCATCGAGCGCGCGTCGCGTGGCGGCGACGAAGTGCTGCTGGACTTCTTTGATCTGCGACGCCGCGCCTCGACTTTGCTCGGGACCGGCAAGCGCCGAAGGCACCGCTAATCCTTCGAACGGCGCGACACTCGGTCCGACGGGTTGCCATCCACCTTCGCTCGGAGACAGGACCTTGTGGCCTTTCCATGGTGCGCTCGTGGAAGCTTTCCGGCCAGCGTGCGCGAGTTGGATCGCGGGCACCGCGCCGTGTTGTTTGATAAACCGCGCGATCCGAGCCAGCGGCTCGACGTGATCGTCGCTCCAGATTCCCATGTCGTCCGGCGAGATTCGCCCGCGTGGTTCGACGGCAGTCGCTTCGACCATCACCATTCCGGCACCGCCCACCGCGCGCGAGCCGAGGTGCACGAGATGCCAGTCGTTGGCGAAGCCGTCAACCGACGAATACTGACACATGGGCGAGATGCCGATGCGGTTGCGGAAGGTGATGTCGCGGAGTTTGAGGGGTTCGAAGAGGTGAGGCATAGCGTCTCGATCAAGTTCTTCGTGGCATGGGCGTCTCGCCCGTGCGCAAGCGGCTCGAGCCGCCAATGCACGGGCGAGACGCCCGTGCCACCAGTTGTGCTACCGCGAGGCTATCCAACCCCGCGCGGTTTCGATGTCTTCCATTGTCAGGCCATGACTGGCTTCAATCCATTTGTGAGTTACATCGGCGCCGGTGTCGCGGAGAAGCTTCGCGAGCCGCCCGGCGTTATCGCGCGGGACAATCGGGTCGGCGGTGCCGGACAGGATTAGTGCCGATTTACCGGATAGATCTGTTTGCTGGGCTGGAATCAGCGGCACCATCGCACGAATGAGCACACCCGCGCGCAACGCTTCTGGCCGAAGCAGCATCATCGCCGCGGCGATGTTCGCGCCGTTGGAAAAACCTACGGCGATGATCTTCGTCGGGTCACGCTGATAGTGCTTCGCGGCCGCGGCGACGAAGTCGGCCAGCTCGTGCGTGCGGGCGATCAGATCCTTTTCATCGAACACACCTTCGGCGAGGCGACGGAAGAATCGCGGCATGCCGTTTTCGAGAACGTTCCCGCGCGGGCTGAGCAGCGCGGCGTTGCCGTCGATCGCGCGAGCGACGCCGAGCAGATCGGTCTCGTCGCCGCCGGTGCCGTGGAGCAACAGCAGCGTGAGATCCGTGTTGTTGTTCGCGGGTTTGAATTTGTGGATGAATTCGGGTGACATCGATTGCTCTTGGAAAGAAACACGACTACACCGGCAACTTCACCGGCGGCAAAATCGCAACCAGCTCTTTCCGATGCGGCTCCAACCACGGCGGCAGGTACAGACCGCCACCCAGTTTTTCCAGCGGTTCATCCACGGTGAATCCCGGCGGATCAGTCGCGATCTCAAACAGCACGCCGGCCGGTTCGCGGAAGTAAATCGAGTGGAAATACTTCCGATCCATGATCGGCGAAACGTTCAAGCCGCGCTGGCCGACGATCTCCTGCCAGGCTTTTTGCTGCACATCGTCCGGCGTACGCAGCGCGATGTGATGAACCATACCAACGCCCATCGTGCCCCGCGCCGCGGTTGGATCTTCGACGACATCAATGAAGCTCGGCACGTCGCCGGGCTTCAGCGTGCCGGGCGCGAAGCGACGACGATCGCCGGCCTCTTTCGTCTGAATGTAGCCGAGCGTTTCGATGAGCAGTTGCGATGTCGAGTCAAACTGATTTTCCGTCAGCGTGACCGAGTGGAATCCGCGCAGTCCGTGCTCGGCCGGCACGGGGCCTTTGTTCCAGGGTTGGCGCGCATCGGGCGATTTCGCACCGACCAATTCCAGCTTCAAGCCGTCCAGATCTTCGAACGACAGGACGCGCTCGCCGAATCGATCGGCCAACTGCGAACCCGGCAATCGTTCCTGCCAATATGGAATTGAAGAATCAGCCACAGCATAAGCTGTGACGGTCGGCTGTCCCGCGCCGTGTCGGCCGCGGTTCGCGCCGGGCCAGGCGAAGAACGTGATGATGCTGCCGGGCGAGCCAGTGCCGTCGCCGTAATACAGGTGATAACTTTGCGGATCGTCGAAGTTGACGGTCAGCTTCACGAGTCGCAGGCCGAGCGCGCCCGTGTAGAAATCGATATTCGCCTGCGGATCGCTGGTCATCGCGGTGACGTGATGCAGGCCGAGGAGTGTCGGACTCATGCGAGAAGCATAGGCCGACGACGCAGGGTTTTGTAAACGGCGCTTATTCGAGTGCTGATTTGAGCAATTCGGTGACGCGTGATGTGCCGATCTCGCGCTTGCCAAATCCTGGCAGCGCCCCCGCCGCGACTGCTTCTTGTTGCGCGTCGGGATAGTTGCTCACCAGCATCGTCTTTACATTCGGATGCTTCGTGCGAAGCTGGCGGATCAGTTCGACGCCTTCTTCGGTTTCGAAGCCCCAATCCAGTTGCCGGTTCATCAGGACCAGATCCAAGCCGTCGGTCAGCGCTTTCTCCAGGCGCGCGGCCTCATCGATCATCACGATCGTCGCGCCGCGCACGGAACTAGAAACCGCCGATCGCAGGTAACTTGAATCCGGGCCACAATGTCCAACCAAGGCAACTTTTTTCGACATTCAGACAGTCCTCAGCGTGTGTTCACTCATCGGTCGTATCATCAGATTTCGATCGATCTGTTTTCGATGCATCGGACCGCCGAAAGATCGCCAGCACGCGATCAATGTGTACTACGAACAAACGGTTGTCATGTTCCAGCTCAACCGGAATGGCCTCGCGCGGATCAAACAGCACTTTGTCGTACTGGCGAATGGTCTGATCCTCGTCGTTTTCCAC
>JACMJD010000471.1 GCA_014380825.1 Phycisphaerae bacterium
ATCGCACGCCGCTGCCGCCGCCCTGGCGAACGCCGGTCTGGAAAATGCCGTTACAACCGGCACCAATGGTAAAGGTTCACATCCATCGCGCCGATGTCCACAACAAAGGATCCCTGATCGACCTGTTCCTCTGACGGTCGGCCATGATCCGGATGGACACCGGGGCCCGAGACGCAGCAAACCTTCGACGGTTTTCAACGTCTTACTGTACAGGAGTGATGCGATGTTGCAGGCCCAACAGGTTGAAGAACTCGTGAACCTGATCACAGTGATGAGCAGGGAATCGGTGATCGAGCAGTTCCGCTGCTACCGCGCCAGCTTCCCCGTCGATTTCACCCGCGAATACCTCGAATCCCAGGACACCGAACAGCTCAAGCACCTGTTCCTGGCCTTGTGCCTGCAGAGCCAGCGGATGCCTGAACTTCCGGCGGCGGCTTAGCTACTTCCTCGGATGAAACTTCCGGTGGATCAGCTTGAGCCGATCGGTATCGACGTGCGTATAGATCTGCGTCGTGCTGATGTCCGAGTGGCCGAGAAGCTCTTGTACGATTCGCAGATCTGCCCCGCCGCTCACGAGGTGGCTGGCGAAGCAGTGACGCAGAACGTGCGGAGAAATGTCTTTCAACAGCCCACATCGTCGGCCGTACTTTTCAACGATCATCCAGAGCCCAACTCGCTCTAGCGGTTTTCCGGTGCGCGAGAGGAATAGGAACTCACTTTTCGTGCGATCGAAGTTTGGTCGCGTCTCGGCAATGTAGCGCGTGATTGCCTGCGCCGCGGCCGTGCCGAGGGGGACGATCCGTTCTTTGTGCCCTTTGCCCAGCACGCGAACCCAACCGACCTGTAGATTCGCATCGCGAAGCTTGAGTCCGCACAACTCCGTAGCGCGAAGGCCTGACGCGTAGAGTAGTTCCAGGATCGCCACGTCGCGCGTGAACAACGGGCTCTTCGGATCGGGCGCGGCGATCAGCCGATTCACCTGATCGCGCGACAGGACTTTCGGCAACGATTGCTCGGGTTTCGGACGCTCCAACTGCTGTTGGATCGATGTAACGTCTTCGCCTTCAGCTTCGCGGAATGACAGGAAGACCCGGATCGCAGCCAATCGTCGCGCGACGGTTCGCGTGGTCTTGCCGCGACGGGTTTGATCCTGCAAGTAGGCGCGATAGTCGTCCGCGCCGGCTTTCTTGAGCGTGAGATTTCGGTTGCTCAGAAATACGTCGAGGCTTTCCAGATCGCGCCGATACGCGAGCAGCGAATTCTCGGCCAGACCGCGCTCGGATGCGAGATAGATCAGAAGAGATCGCAGGGCGGGGCTCTCACGCCGCGTTTGCGTGGGCGGGAGTGCCTTGGGCCAGCTTGGTCGCTTTGAGCGCGTCACGGTGGATGGTGAGCTGGACGTGGGCATGCGAATTCGCCGTCTGCATGGTCAACGTTTCGCCACGACGCGATCGCCGTTCGATCAGCAACTGAAAATAAACCGGGCAGCCCTGATATCGGCCGAAGCAATAATCAAACGCGTGATCGAGGCCCTGGAGGCTCATGTGCTCGCCACAGCGCGCATCACGCCGATTCAGGAACGGACAGTGATCAGCACACGAATCCTCGGAGTTGCAGCTCATTGAAAAACCTCGAGAGATATCTCTTAGGTTATCGGCGCTTGGGTGGGGTGGACGTGAACTTTCGCGGCGGTGCGCGCCTCGCACGCAGGCTGAAGCCTGCACGCCGGCAGAGCGGGAGCTAGAGCCGTCGACCTTGTTCGCAGGCATCGATTAGTGTTTTCAGTCGCTCTGCTTGCGTCACTTGCTGCTTCGCGCTGGTGATCCACCAGATGATTTTCCGTCGATACCACGGCGCCTGGGCTTCGAAGAATTTCCATGCAGCTTTATTTGCACGAAATTGTTTCTTCAGTGCGGGCGCAAAATCAGCCGCGTCGCGTTGTTCGTATGCGTAGATCTTCGATCGTGCGTCGGATCGTCTCTCGAACGCGGCAATTCCTGCCGGGAGAACTCGCTGCTCGGCGATCAGCTCACCGATCCGATTGATGTTCACAGCGCTCCAGACACTGGTCGACTTCCGCGGCGTGAACCGAATCACGTAGCTGTGTTCATCGCATCGCTTGCGAATGCCGTCGATCCAACCAACGCACAACGCCTCATCCACCGATTGCGGCCAGGTTATGCTCGGCTTGCCCGAGCCGACCTTGTGGAAACCAACCCACAACTCGCGCGCTTTCACGTGATTCGAATGAAGCCAACGGCGAAAGGCGGCGGGCGTTTTGAAGAAACGGGGATCGTCGGCGTCGTTTTTCATCACTGACGAAATAGGCGCGTTATGCCGCGCGCGACGGAAGTGGCTCAATCGCAGTCACGTGCAACAGTGAGACGATCTTGAATTCGGAAGGAACACCGTCTGCTTCAAGACCCGTTCCGATCAGGATGTCGCTGCGCGTGAGCATCGCCAATTCCGGATGCCGAATCTCACAGGATTGCCCGCTCGAGAGGGTGAGCTTGACCGGCTGAAACGGTCGGCGTGCCAACATTTCACGGAATGTCTGGACCGTCATACCAACAGTATATCACATCGCCTGCAGCTCTTTCATCACGCCTTCTTCTTCAGTCTCTGCCTGTTTTTTCTGCTTCAGCAGATCGCGGTACGCTTTCACGATCGCTGTTTCCTCCAGCGTATCCAGAGGCAGGAAGACGCCCTGCGTGGCCCTCGATTGGAACAGGTGATGCGTGACCACGCCGATGCGTTCGGCGCCGATCGAATCGACCGAATCGGTAGCGCGTTCCGCTGCGCGTTCGAGCACGAGACGCATAAGATCACTCGGTCGCGATGGCTCGATCGGGACGCCGGCGACTTCTTCGATTTGGCCCGGCGTGATCAGGAAAGCCTTGGCGCGACCATCGCGCGGCCCGTGTTGGAGGGAAAGAAAATTGAAATCGCGCAGGCGGCGGAAGTGTCGCAAATCGCCCTTGCCGAGCGCGCTGATCGAATCGATGTACGATTTGATTTTCGCCGCCGCTTCGAAGCGCAGCTCTTTCGCGGCCGCCTGCATGCGAACCGTTTGCTCGCGAATCAGCTCTTTCGGATCAACGATCGCGCGACTGCTCCATTCGATCATCCGCCGATACTGCGGCATTGAGATCGATCCATCGCACGGGGCCGGGCACTTGCCCATTTCCTTGTACGCGCATGCCTTCGCGTTCGGCGATTCGACCAGAATGTGATAGTAGCGGCAGAGATCAAACCAGTCGGCGATGTCTTCAATCAACTTGCCCGCGACGTTCTTGTCTTCTAATGGCCCCAGGAGCATGCCGTTGGTGATGCCAAGATCGGTCGTCTTCGTGTATCGCGGAAACGGAGCTTCCGGATTGACGTGCAGAAACCACGCCGGCCGCATGCCGATCATGCCTTGGTACGTCTGCGGAAAAAATTTCCGCGCGGCCTCGAGATA
Source organism: Phycisphaerae bacterium (assembly GCA_014380825.1). Next base: position 3,461 of record JACMJD010000471.1, read on the forward strand.
AATTAGATCCGCTTCGAACGCACTGTCGACGCGGCGCCAGGAGATCGTGCGTACGATCTCGCGATAATTCACACGACGGCTCAAAGTCGTCGCATCCTCTTCCCCGCCAAGACGTCTCTGCAGGCTGTAACGGAGGTTCTTGACGCACAACAACTGCACCGGCCGGTTGTCGAGGTCGGACATGAGATAGACGACCCATTTCGCCGGCACATCGCGCAGGAATGCGCCGATCGGCTGCGCGGGGTCGAATGTGATTTGGTGCTCGAAAGCCACAAGTTACATCGTATGAATGAAATGCAGGATCAACCACCAAGACACCAAGAACACCAAGAAGAAAAAAAGTGAATTGAATTCTTGGTGGTCTTGGTTTCTTGGTGGTCCTAATCTTCTACGATCACCTTCGCGACGCGCCCGTTTTTCAGAGTGAATCGCCCCACCAATCTCTTTCCATCCGGCGTTTGGATCACGATCTGCGGCAGCTTGCCGTTTTTCTCTCGCTCAATCGAGAATGTCTCACCGGCATCGAGTCGCTTTTTTACATCTCGCATGGCGCTGGCGAGAATGCTGCGCGGGAGGGCCTCGTCGCGTGACGATTTCAGCATGTTTTCAGATGCCGCCTTTGTGAAGGTGGGCATCGATTCAAAGTCCTGTTTCTGCGCGAAGGCCCGACCGACAAAACTTGTGAGCGTCGCCAGAGTCGCGCGGCGGTACAGATCGTCGGTTGGATTTTCCGGCAGGCTCGTCCAGAACGCTTTCCAGCGTTCTTCGAATCCGTGCGAATCGCCGAACGATGTTCGCCACGCTTCGCTGCTGCCTTTACCCTTGCCGAGCGCGTTCATGAAGTTGATGAACGCGGGCTGATATTTTCCGCCGTCGCCGTGCGCGAGAAATTGCACCATCGACCAGGCCTGGTCGTAGTTCGTCGGATCGAGCTGCGCATTCCATTCATCGAGCGTGAGCCGCATTATCTGATCGATCGGCTTGAATCGCTTTTCCTCGATCGTCTTGACGATTCGCGCGCGTCGCCATTCCGGAATGATGCCCGTGATCATGTCATCGCCGGTGAAAAGCCCTTCGCCGAAATACTCGGCCAGGCCCTCGTTGACCCAGACCGGAATGTCGCCGCCGATCACGGCGTGCGCGAATTGGTGGAAACCTTCGTGCTGAACGACGTGCCATGTCTTGCTCGTCAGCTTTTCACCCGCGACGGCCATCAGCTTTGAGCCGTTAAACACGCCAGCACTTCCGACCGGTCCGCCGGCCAGTTGATAGTCATCGAGATTCTTAAACAGAACGAACGGAAACTTTGTGCGAATCACGCCCGAGAACCCGCGCGTGCGCTCGGCGTAAACCTCGGCCATCTTCGTCACGCGGATGGCGGCCTCGTGCACGTCATCGGGATCGAGATCGGTGTGGATGACGTAGTACTTCGTCTCGTACTTCGGCAGGTCAGCCTGCGGCGCAGCGCCAGCGCAGAAAAACGCAATCGCGAACGAAAGCGAGGCGAGAATCGGCAGCCGCATCGAATGGATTATAAGGCGTGCGCACCGCGAGCAAACTTCCGGTGAAGTTTGGCCACACTTACTTGCGTGAACCGCGGATTCGCACTAAAAGGGCCGCGCGATGTCTAATTACAGTCGAAATGTGCTGCTGGGCGCGACCGTCATGCTCGCGTTGGTCGTGCTTGGCTGGATGATCCTGAAGTTCGGCGGAAACGTCGCGGCATTCTGGGGTCCTGAGACGATCCTCGTGCGCTTCGTCACCGTCCGCGCCGACGGCGTGGCGGACGGCTCGCCCATCCTCTACCGCGGCGTCGACAGCGGACACGTCACGCGCGTGTGGATCGATGAAGAGACCAAAGCTCGGGTCTTCTTCGAAGCGACGGTCAATCGCGAGCCCGCACTGCCCGGCAACATCAAGGCCGTCATCCGCACGGCTAGTTTGCTCGGAGCGGGCTCGTCGATCACGCTGGAAACGGTGAATGGCCCGTCGAGCGAACCCCTGAAAAATGGCCAGTTGGTGCAGGCGGAATTCGTCGGGCTGGGCGATATTCTTCCTTCCG